>NZ_JBFRSC010000142.1:0-263 GCF_041473335.1 Vibrio sp. 10N.222.55.C7 | reverse complement strand
CAGGTGCCGTCTATCCGACAGAAATGTTTGGAATTCGAGCAATTTTCTGTGAAGTTTTACTCGTGGCACTTTTCTCAAAAAGTGCCAGCTAACTCAGATCTGCCCCATTCCATATATGGAATCCACGTATTTACAAAGTGATTTTGGCAATAAAAGTTAAGATGCGGTCGTATATTCGGCTTCTTATTGAAGGAGCTACCCTCTAGCCTTTGATGTTTTGCGCACCTACTGTCCTTATCGCGTTAGCAGCTTTTTACAGCATG
>NZ_JBFRSC010000141.1:0-572 GCF_041473335.1 Vibrio sp. 10N.222.55.C7 | reverse complement strand
TTATTTTCACTTTTTTGAAAGGTGAAGACAAAAGGTATCGTTACTTGCATTAGCAAATAACAACCTCAACAGTGTACTAATCTGTTGATGACAATTTGTTGGAGGGATGGCTGAGTGGTCGAAAGCACCGGTCTTGAAAACCGGCAACCGTTAATAGCGGTTCTAGGGTTCAAATCCCTATCCCTCCACCACTATTCTTTACGCATTAAGCCCTTGATTTTCAAGGGCTTTTTCGTATCTAAAGTACTGCAAATCACTTTCATGACAATGAGGTGAGACAATGTACTTACAAAAAGCACCAAATGGTGTATATCAAACCCGTATTTGCATCCCTAAGCTTCTACGTAAAGCTGGTTATCCATTTGATATCAAAGTTAGCCTGTTAACAAAAGAACGCTCTGAAGCGATTGAGCGCAATTTTACTATTGCACACTGTATCAAGTCTGCAATCAGCCAAATAGAAACTTCAAACCCTCCCACTTTCTCATTATTCAAAGTAAATTTGAATAAACACATTGACGCTATTCGCAATAACTTTAAATCAGTCTCCAAACTTATACCAATCCGGAAAA
>NZ_JBFRSC010000140.1:0-238 GCF_041473335.1 Vibrio sp. 10N.222.55.C7 | reverse complement strand
TGCCCTTGCTGTCAGCATCAGATGGCGTGTGTTGGAGTAAGTCGACCCATCTAGCCGAAAGGCATTGATAACAAGGAGAATGGCATTGACGAGAGCAGAGGAGATGTAACGACGAAAGAAACGAAAAATAGCTAACTGATTGATATGATTGCTATCGCAACCTTATCTTAGCTTCGCTCGCTTTGAGAAAAGCCTCAAAGCGATGTGCCCTTCAAGTTCAATCGTACAATTTACTTAA
>NZ_JBFRSC010000139.1:0-241 GCF_041473335.1 Vibrio sp. 10N.222.55.C7 | reverse complement strand
TCCAGCTGAGCTAAGGACGCGCAGTTTTCGATATCGGTATTCCCAATATCAGGGGTTCATAAAAGAAACCCTAAATAGTGGCGCGCTCTGGAGGATTCGAACCTCCGACCGCCTGGTTCGTAGCCAGGTACTCTATCCAGCTGAGCTAAGAGCGCACGGTTTTAGTATCAATTCGTTGTAAACAACAACTCAATACAAGGATTTCTGTTCTTATAAGAAAGAAGCCCTAAATAGTGGCGCG
>NZ_JBFRSC010000138.1:0-398 GCF_041473335.1 Vibrio sp. 10N.222.55.C7 | reverse complement strand
CTAGTTATCTCAAAACCACTGTCCACACGCTCAACAGTTGCTAACCATTCGCCATTACCTTTAACGATGGCTGCACTGCCGTTAGCTTCTAGGTCACCTTCAACTTTTACTAGAGTTTTTTCGAAGTCTCCGTTGCCACGGAAAATGATCTCACCATCCTTGCGTTGTACAGTACCTACCCACTCACTGGTGTTTTCGTCGATAATGTGGATTTCGCCGTTAATGATCTTAACTGTCAGGTCACGCTCTTCCATTTCAGGACGGTCTTCACCGAAATCTGGAGACCAACGAGGTGTATCATCAAAGTCCATATCTGGGTGCTCTGGAGAGGCTGGGAGAGTAGGTCGTGGGCTATCAATTACAATAGTTCCCTTGCCACTAGTTATCTCAAAACCACT
>NZ_JBFRSC010000137.1:0-310 GCF_041473335.1 Vibrio sp. 10N.222.55.C7 | reverse complement strand
TCCAAATTGTTAAAGAGCAAGAGTTTTAAGTGTTAAACTTTTAAACCCATTTTTAAATACTCTCTTACGAGAATGCTTAAAGATGGTGGGCGATACCGGGCTCGAACCAGTGACCCCCTGCTTGTAAGGCAGGTGCTCTCCCAACTGAGCTAATCGCCCATGATAGTTTTAATTCCTTCATGGAGAAAGAATGGTGGAGCTATGCGGGATCGAACCGCAGACCTCCTGCGTGCAAGGCAGGCGCTCTCCCAGCTGAGCTATAGCCCCATATTTTTATTTCCTTGGGAGGAAATGGTGGGTCGTGCAGGAT
>NZ_JBFRSC010000136.1:0-317 GCF_041473335.1 Vibrio sp. 10N.222.55.C7 | reverse complement strand
TAATTTAGGCAACAACGCCAAGAAAAATCATAAATGCCTAGCGAGTAGTGAGCTGTGCGAGCGTCAGGAGTGGCTTTATTATTTTACTTTACCATCATTCCCTTAAATACCCTTTTGGCAGGATGATGGTCTTCACGCAGTGAGACCATCGCCTTGCTAAGCCTTCAGGGATAAAAAAGCGTACACACCATTATACATAGTATGTACGCTTTATAGATCCAAAAGAAGCATTGCCAGTAAGGGGCTGTCACTCACTCACACGCAAATAGACATATTTTTTACTGTATACTCCAACTGAGTAGGTTTTATCGTTGATG
>NZ_JBFRSC010000135.1:0-200 GCF_041473335.1 Vibrio sp. 10N.222.55.C7 | reverse complement strand
CAAAGGGTCAATAGCACGTTGGCTACTGCGTAAGTCACTGTGAATGAGAATACTGGAGTTGCATTGCCTGTTTTTTCCATCAATGCCGCAAACGCAGGGTTTGCACTTCGACCACCAGTCACACAACCAAGTGCTTCAATTGGGTTTTTGATTCTCAAAACAAAGTAAGAGAAGAAGAACGAAATAATCTGTGGAATGAT
>NZ_JBFRSC010000134.1:0-253 GCF_041473335.1 Vibrio sp. 10N.222.55.C7 | reverse complement strand
ATCCTGCACGACCCACCATTCTTTCTCCACGAAGGAATTAAAACTATCGTGGGCGATTAGCTCAGTTGGGAGAGCACCTGCCTTACAAGCAGGGGGTCACTGGTTCGAGCCCGGTATCGCCCACCATTCTCTAAATATTCTTGGAAGTTAAATCTCCAAACCACTTCTTATGTCGCTGGTTGGATTTTTCGACTGTGAGAGTCTTTAGAAAATGAACTTCACAAGAAGTCTCATTGCTCTTTAACAATTTGGA
>NZ_JBFRSC010000133.1:0-740 GCF_041473335.1 Vibrio sp. 10N.222.55.C7 | reverse complement strand
TGAAATAATTTCTAGATTGATCCCAAATGTAGCTTCAATTCCATCGGCAAGATCAGAAAGAATATTCATATTTTTATCATCTGGAGCGACACCATACCGACAAGCTAAATTCGTACCAATTCCTTTTATCGTGATGTTTGGTAAAGAAATAATCTCACGGATAAAATCAATCACGCGATTAGGCATCACACCTTCTCTGAGATCGCCAAGCTCAACCATAATAATAATATCGTGACGGCAATTTTGTTGTTCCGCTGCATGTGAAAGCCTCTGAATCACTTCAACTTCAGAGTTTAAACTCATATCACTGTATTTTATTACGCTCGCCACTTGACTGAGCATGGGTGTACGTATCAGCATTTTGGGGATAGAAATGCCAGATTCAGTCATCTTTTGAAGATTTTCGATTCTTGAATCGGCTAACATTGGTGCGCCAGCATCAATAAGAACTTGTGCGATGATAGGGTGGCCGAGGAAGGCTTTTGTTACAGGCGTAACGGATATATTTTTCAGTGAGAGCTGAGTAATCAGGAATTGAGCGTTATGGTGAACTTTCCCACAATCGATGTCTAACCTAGGGTAGTTCACCCTTTTTCGGCCAGTTTACTTTCTATTATAGGGAAAGCTGACGTTACGATGTGCAACAGATGTTCGACAGGTTGTGACAAGACATCAGTAACAGGTAGACCAAATTCGGTAGCGTAACTGTCTATCACACTGCGTGTTTCATCCAACGACAT
>NZ_JBFRSC010000132.1:0-459 GCF_041473335.1 Vibrio sp. 10N.222.55.C7 | reverse complement strand
ATTCCTAACCGATGATCCTCAATTTTTAGAAGCTAGCTTAAAGAATAACGTTCGAATATTCGATACTCGCAAACCCAAAAGTAAAGGCGATCTGAAAACGTTTAGCGGCAAAATACACAACGTTAAATGTCCGAGAATTGCTGTAATGGGGACGGATTGCGCGCTAGGAAAACGAACAACAGCAACAATATTGGCGAATGAACTGACTAAAAAAGGCCTTAACGTCGTTCTGATTGCCACCGGTCAAACAGGCATTATGCAAGGCGCACAATACTGCGTTGCACTCGATGCTGTTCCTTCACAATTTTGTGCCGGTGAGTTGGAATCTGTCATTGTACAGGCCTATGAAAAAGAAAACCCGGATCTGATTATTATTGAAGGGCAAGGAGCCTTGAGTCACCCTGCGTTTTCAACCAGCGCTTTTATCTTACGTGGCAGCTGTCCAACGGGTGTGATACT
>NZ_JBFRSC010000131.1:0-407 GCF_041473335.1 Vibrio sp. 10N.222.55.C7 | reverse complement strand
ATTACGCCAGATGAGAACTTCAATGGTGACATCGATATCAGTTTCGATATCTCTGATGGCACCAATACGGTTCAAGCTTCAGCTGACCTAACGGTTAACCCAGTAAATGATTTACCTGTTCCACAAGACCAACAATTCAGTGTTGAAGAAGACGGCACGTTAATCTTCACTGATGCAGACCTATTAACAGGCGCAACGGACATTGAAGGTGACAACCTTACTATTGAAAGTGTGACCTACGACGGTGGCGACGGTATTCTTACCGACAACGGTAATGGCACATACACCTTCGCACCGAATGAAAACTTCAATGGCGACGTAAACTTCGGTTTTGATGTATCAGACGGCACCGATACGGTCTCTGCCAACATCGACGTAAGCGTAACTGCCGTTGATGATGCGCCTGT
>NZ_JBFRSC010000130.1:0-236 GCF_041473335.1 Vibrio sp. 10N.222.55.C7 | reverse complement strand
ACGTTGATAGGCAGGGTGTGTAAGTGCTGCGAGGCATTGAGCTAACCTGTACTAATTGCCCGTGAGGCTTAACCATACAACACCCAAAGGGTTTTGTGGACTCAAAACTGTTGTTTCCGCTTTAAAAAGCAGAGGCAAACAAGAACACTTGAATGAGTTTACGTAAGAACTTTTAATAGCTTTCCAGATTATTTTGCCTTCAGTTTTTAAAAAAAGCTGAAAGTAAAAGCAAAATT
>NZ_JBFRSC010000129.1:0-473 GCF_041473335.1 Vibrio sp. 10N.222.55.C7 | reverse complement strand
ACGTATTTTAGGACGAGACATGGAGATGGATGCGGATACTAACTCATTATTGGGCATAAACGCGTTATACTCAAAACTCTAATTCACTTAACTGATATTAGAAAAAGTATCTTGAAACCGTAAAGCTGCGAGTTTGATACGGCGACGTTGAACAATGAGTATTAGCTATCTAATCAATTACGCTAGTATGGGCGAAGTCTGAAAGTAATAGACTCAGAAAGCGTATTAATAATAACCAACAAAAGTCTGGTGAGTGTGTTACCTTGGTTGTTATCCCTACCGCTTAGTAGGGACTTCTTTTCTTTTCCGAACTCGCAACTCGGCACTCCTTAGTCGCCCTCCTAAGCCATACTGCAGGCTTTAATTATGTCCATCTCAACCGAAAAGTTAAGAAATATATTCAGACTCTCTAGAATTGAAAATGTAGATACCAACAACGTCCCCCATATAGCTCCTTGGTTACCACTTGCTCA
>NZ_JBFRSC010000128.1:0-1232 GCF_041473335.1 Vibrio sp. 10N.222.55.C7 | reverse complement strand
GACTGACCATTGGCCAAATGATTAAATGCGGGATCAGTGGCATCAACAATTAACGTATGCCCATCAGCATCTAAGGTAATGCCCGTTGGAAGTTGGCCCGACTGAGGTTGGCCATCGATGGCATATTCAAGGTGACTGATAGTTAAAGCGTCGCCGTCTTTATCTGTGGCACCTACTAGCAGATTGAGGGTGTGATGATTATCGGCCCCCTCACTGACACTGTCGGTTAAAGGCGTCACATCAGGGTTGTCGTTAACCGCAGCTAAGTTGGTGGTTGCGCCGGTGTGGGTCACACCACCGTGTGCATCCTTAACGTCATAGCTAAAGTGTACATCGCCGTTATAGTCTTTTTCTGGGGTAAAGGTAAACGTGCCATCGGCATTGTTTAGAATGGATCCATGGTCAGCATGCAGGTTTTCAATGGTTAGTTTACCGGCGTCATTGGCATCCACATCGACGGTATTCGCTAACAGTTGCGCGGTGGTTAAGGTTTGGCGTGTATCTTCACTGCCATTTGCAAGCACCACTTCAGATGAACAGTAAGGTCTGTCGTTACTGCCGTGAATGGTGATGACAATATCGTGTGTTGTACCATCTTTTGAATGGACTGTAATCGTATCGGTTAAGCTTTGCCCTTCACCAAGTTGGTCAATTGCAGTGCCACGCGTTGTGGGTCTAGCACCTATACCTGATAGATGCCCAGCATCGGCATGGTAATGCCAGGTGCCATCGGTGAGTAAGATTAGATCGCCATAGGTGCCGTGATAGTCGTAACCATTGCTGCCTTGGCGTTCAAATCCTGACTCGCCTACATCGGGGTCTGTGATGGTCAGCTTGCCATCAGCATAGAGTGTTGTATTGCCAAGTGTGGCGATGCCTGAGTGAGCATAGTCGGGTGACATGTCGACACCCGCGCTGTTTTCGGTTATTGAACCAGTATCAACGCCAGCAATAGTGGCCACATTGTTGCTACCATTTATGGTCACCATTATTTGATGTGTTGTGCCATCCGCGGAATGCACGGTAATGCTATCGGTGGTGGTTTTACCTTGACCTAATGCTTGTACCGTTGGGTTTTTGTTATCTAAATCGTAAGTCCAATCACCGTTATCTTTAAGATGTAGGGTACCTAATTGGCCTGCGATATCGGTATTCGAGAAGTGGGCTTCACCTTTGTCTGTATCGGTGATGGTGAGTGTTCCCGAGGTTTGCAGTTGAGACTCTTCAGTTAC
>NZ_JBFRSC010000127.1:0-424 GCF_041473335.1 Vibrio sp. 10N.222.55.C7 | reverse complement strand
ATCAACACCCAACGTTGTGGCTGCCGAGTGGCATACCCAAACAATGGGTGGTCGATTGCAGACAAGTAGGATACGGTCAGGCTGCACTCAACTATTTGGCGCGCTATCTCTATCGCGGTGTGCTGCCTGATGAAGACATCATCAGTATCACAGATGATACTGTCACCTTCCGCTATAAAGAGAGTCAGACCAATGCATGGCGAACGCGCACCTTGCCCATTCTGAAGTTTTTGCTGCTCATTTTGCAACACGTGCTGCCCAAAGGGTTGCAGAGAGTACGAGACTACGGATTTTTACGTGGTCAAGCTCACGCCTTAAGAGCCCGCATTCAACTGCTGTTATTGAACTTGGTCTATATGATGCCGCCGCTAACGGCACCGATAAGGAGCAAAGCGATAAGAATCTGCCCTTGCTGTCAGCATCA
>NZ_JBFRSC010000126.1:0-442 GCF_041473335.1 Vibrio sp. 10N.222.55.C7 | reverse complement strand
ATTACAGTTAAGCGCTATCTATTGCCCAAGGCAGTAAGAGCAGCGACTAACTAATGCGATACTAGCTCAGTTGGTAGAGCGCAACCTTGCCAAGGTTGAGGTCATCGGTTCGAACCCGATGTATCGCTCCAAATTCTCTCTCACGCTTTATGCTGAAGATGAAAATGGTTTAGTCTCATTGTCTTAAACAATGCATCCGGACGCGGGATGGAGCAGTTTGGTAGCTCGTCGGGCTCATAACCCGAAGGTCGTCGGTTCAAATCCGGCTCCCGCAACCACATTACAGTTAAACGTTAATTTGCTGCTTCTTAGCAGACAAGATGAACGGTTAGCTTATGCGATACTAGCTCAGTTGGTAGAGCGCAACCTTGCCAAGGTTGAGGTCATCGGTTCGAACCCGATGTATCGCTCCAATTTAAAGCCTCATTGTCTTAAACAATGC
>NZ_JBFRSC010000125.1:0-424 GCF_041473335.1 Vibrio sp. 10N.222.55.C7 | reverse complement strand
ATCAACACCCAACGTTGTGGTTGCCGAGTGGCATACCCAAACAATGGGTGGTCGATTGCAGACAAGTGGGATACGGTCAGGCTGCGTTGAGCTATTTGGCTCGCTATCTCTATCGTGGTGTGCTGCCTGATGAAGACATCATCAGTATCACAGATGATACTGTCACCTTCCGCTATAAAGAGAGCCAGACCAATGCATGGCGAACGCGCACCTTGCCCACTCTGAAGTTCTTACTGCTCATTTTGCAGCACGCGCTGCCCAAAGGGTTGCAGCGAGTACGAGATTACGGTTTTTTACGTGGTCAAGCACACGCCTTAAGAGCCCGCATTCAACTGTTGTTATTGAACTTGCTCTATATAATGCCGCCGCTAACCGCACCGATAAGAACCAAAGCAATACGAGTATGCCCTTGCTGTCAGCATCA
>NZ_JBFRSC010000124.1:0-532 GCF_041473335.1 Vibrio sp. 10N.222.55.C7 | reverse complement strand
TTCCGTCTTGCTCACGAAACCGGCGTAATCTTACTACCTGGTAAAGGTTTCGACACAGTACACGCATCAGTACGTGTATCACTAGCGAACCTTACTCACCACGAGTACGAGCTAATCGGCCGTGCAACACGCACTGTATTGGATGAGTACTTCGCTGAGTTTCAAGACGCATAAGTTCAAGTCTGGCTTAGAATCAAATACATGATTTAAAGCCGATGACGTCCAACTCATTAAGAATAAGCCTCGGCGATGTCGAGGCTATTCCGACCAAATAAGCACAGTGGTTAGATCGATAAAACTTCCTATCTTGATGTTCCGTTGTGTTTATTTAGTCGTCTTATCCAAGTATTCAAATCCATTTCAAACTGAAAGAGCGACGCATGAAAAGCATTATTTCTATTCAATCTCACGTGGTTTACGGGCATGCAGGAAACAGTTCTGCGGTTTTTCCAATCCAAAGAATGGGACTCGATGTGTGGCCAATCCACACTGTTCAGTTCTCTAATCACACTCAATATCAACAAGGTTGGAC
>NZ_JBFRSC010000123.1:0-628 GCF_041473335.1 Vibrio sp. 10N.222.55.C7 | reverse complement strand
CACATCAAGTTACTATTACCGTGAATGGCACTAACGACACTGCGGTGATTGCAGGCACTAACTCTGGTGCGGTAACTGAAGAGTCGCAATTACAAACGTCTGGGACTCTGACTATTACAGATACCGATAAAGGCGAAGATCACTTCTCGAATACAGACATTGTTGGTTCATTAGGTACCCTACATCTTAAAGATAACGGTGATTGGACCTACGATTTAGACAATCAAAATCCGAGCGTGCAAGCGTTAGCGCAAGGCAAAACGGCAACCGACAGCATCACCGTTCACTCTGCCGATGGCACGCCACATCAAGTTACTATTACCATCAATGGCACTAATGACAGTGCGGTGATTGCAGGCACTAATACGGGTCAAGTGACTGAAGAAACGGTATTAACCACATTTGGCACATTAACTATTAGTGACACAGACACAGGTGAAGCCCACTTCTCTGATAGCGATATTGTTGGTCAATTAGGCACCCTACATCTTAAAGATAACGGTGATTGGACCTATGATTTAGATAATAACAATCCAACCGTGCAAGCGTTAGCCCAAGGTAAATCGGCGACGGACACTATCACCGTTCACTCTGCCGATGGCACACCACATCAAATCACTATTACCGT
>NZ_JBFRSC010000122.1:0-251 GCF_041473335.1 Vibrio sp. 10N.222.55.C7 | reverse complement strand
GTAACTGAAGAGTCTCAACTTCAAACAACGGGCTCATTAACTATTAGCGACACCGATACCAATGAAGCGCACTTCTCGAATACAGACATTGTTGGTTCATTAGGCACCCTACATCTTAAAGATAACGGTGATTGGACCTATGATTTAGACAATCAAAATCCGACCGTGCAAGCATTAGCGCAAGGCAAAACGGCAACCGACACCATCACCGTTCACTCTGCCGATGGCACGCCACATCAAGTTACTATTAC
>NZ_JBFRSC010000121.1:0-220 GCF_041473335.1 Vibrio sp. 10N.222.55.C7 | reverse complement strand
ATTTTCCGGATTGGTATTATACCAGGCTACTTTCTGTAATTTATTAAATTCCAGAAAGCAAAAAGGCTCTAGCATTTCTGCTAGAGCCTTAAATATGGCAGGGGTGGAGAGATTCGAACTCCCAACACGCGGATTTGGAATCCGCTGCTCTGCCAATTGGAGCTACACCCCTATTTTCAGTTTTAAAGAGCTGAAACTCTGAATAAGTGGCGGAGTGGAC
>NZ_JBFRSC010000120.1:0-359 GCF_041473335.1 Vibrio sp. 10N.222.55.C7 | reverse complement strand
TGAACTGAGTGACCAATACGTTTAACTACTTGTAGTTATTCGGCACAGTCAATTCATTACCATTCTGTTCCTATTTATTTAAGAAGAGAGGGGTAATAGCTTTAGAATTACATGTTTACTTCGGTAAATATTAGTTTTGAAGTCAGTATTCGTTGAGTCACAAAATCTTAAATTGAAGAGTTTGATCATGGCTCAGATTGAACGCTGGCGGCAGGCCTAACACATGCAAGTCGAGCGGAAACGACACTAACAATCCTTCGGGTGCGTTAATGGGCGTCGAGCGGCGGACGGGTGAGTAATGCCTAGGAAATTGCCTTGATGTGGGGGATAACCATTGGAAACGATGGCTAATACCGCAT
>NZ_JBFRSC010000119.1:0-820 GCF_041473335.1 Vibrio sp. 10N.222.55.C7 | reverse complement strand
CTGATTTGATCAACAACGCCCTACAAAACTCTTAACACCAAGAAAAGCTATGCGAATCAGCTATTGTTCATACATCGTTACTTTGTCACAAAATCAATAGACTTACCTTCGAGGATTCGTGACGGTAGATACCTGACTATAGAGGAATATGAAGGTCTACATCGCCCCTTTTAAGCGTGATTCTATCCCGTAGAGTTTTTGGATTTTAGCCAGCGCCTTATCAGCCTTGCCCGATTTACCTTTCCCTTGAAGCTTTTTAGCATCCATGAACTTGCGACGAGCATGCGCTAAGCACCCTACCTTGGTGACGTGATGAAGTCCATCATAAGCCGCGTAGCCATCGGTTTGTAGATAACCGTTGTAGTCACCTAAAAAGTCCACGGGACACGCCCTCGCGCGACTGTTTTGATAGTCGTACAAGGCAATATTTTTCACATTCGGCAGTGCCGCTTCGGGTGAGTCAGCGCCTGAGCAGTAGAGCCACATATAACACTGCTTCTCTTCTTTGAGCACATTGAGCGGCGTTTCATCCGCTTGAACCACCACTTGTTGAAGTAGGTGCTCTTTCAAGGCGGCATACAGCGGGGCGAACTTCTCACTGACTTGGATGACCCACCTAGCCATGGTGGTACGTGATAGCTCGATACCCGACTGGTTAAACAGCGATTCTTGACGATAAAGTGGCATCGCGTATTGGTATTTTCCAAGAATGATGTTGGTCAGCAAACTTTCTGTGGCGAAGCTTTTAGGGATGAGGCTCTGAGGGGATGGCTTCTGAACGATTCGGCTGCTGTCGCCTATTTTCTCGCACTGGCGGCAA
>NZ_JBFRSC010000118.1:0-455 GCF_041473335.1 Vibrio sp. 10N.222.55.C7 | reverse complement strand
CAGTTCAGCGTTGAAGAAGACGGCACACTCATCTTCACTGATGCAGACCTGTTAACAGGCGCAACGGACATTGAAGGCGACAACCTAACTGTTGAAGGTGTGACCTACGATGGCGGTGACGGTATCTTGACCGACAACGGTAATGGTACTTACACCTTTGCGCCAAACGAGAACTTCAATGGTGACGTAAACTTCGGTTTTGATGTATCTGACGGTACCGATACGGTATCTGCAAACATCGATGTGAGTGTAACTGCCGTTGATGATGCACCAGTGTCTGGTGACCTAGCGTACTCAATCGATGAAGACGGTTCTATCCGTCTAAGCCAAGAGCAATTGCTATCACAAGCATCTGACGTAGAGGGCGATGACCTTACTGCTAGCGGCCTAACGGTTGGTGGTGATGCGACGGTTGTAGCTAACGATGATGGCAGTTTCACCATCACGCCAGATGA
>NZ_JBFRSC010000117.1:0-203 GCF_041473335.1 Vibrio sp. 10N.222.55.C7 | reverse complement strand
GTTGATGATGCGCCTGTATCGGGTGACCTAGCATACTCAATCGATGAAGACGGTTCTATCCGTTTAAGCCAAGAGCAGCTGCTTTCTCAAGCATCAGATGTGGAAGGTGATGACCTTACTGCTAGCGGCCTAACGGTTGGCGGTGATGCAACCGTTACTCAAAACGATGATGGCAGTTTCACCATTACGCCAGATGAGAACTT
>NZ_JBFRSC010000116.1:0-230 GCF_041473335.1 Vibrio sp. 10N.222.55.C7 | reverse complement strand
GGCAGTTTCACCATCACGCCAGATGAGAACTTCAACGGTGACATCGATATCAGCTTCGATATCTCTGATGGTACTAACACCGTTCAGGCTTCTGCGGATCTAACCGTTAACCCAGTTAATGATTTGCCAGTACCTCAAGATCAACAGTTCAGTGTTGAAGAAGATGGAACGCTTATCTTCACCGATGCAGACCTATTAACAGGCGCTACTGACATTGAAGGCGACAACCT
>NZ_JBFRSC010000115.1:0-280 GCF_041473335.1 Vibrio sp. 10N.222.55.C7 | reverse complement strand
ATTACAGTTAAGCGCTATCTGTTGCCCAAGGCAGTATGAGCAGCGAATAACTAATGCGATACTAGCTCAGTTGGTAGAGCGCAACCTTGCCAAGGTTGAGGTCATCGGTTCGAACCCGATGTATCGCTCCAAATTCTCTCTTTTTAGAGAACAGAGTCATTAACTTAAATAATGCATTCGGACGCGGGATGGAGCAGTTTGGTAGCTCGTCGGGCTCATAACCCGAAGGTCGTCGGTTCAAATCCGGCTCCCGCAACCACATTACAGTTAAGCGCTATCT
>NZ_JBFRSC010000114.1:0-6839 GCF_041473335.1 Vibrio sp. 10N.222.55.C7 | reverse complement strand
AGCCGCGATGAACCTTTTTTAATGCGTGTCGTTCACGATGGTATGTCGAACGGCACTTTATTGTGGAGGGAAGCACACACCTGTTCCACCCAACCCGCAATACCCATTCGGATTTTTAGCTAGGTATTGCTGGTGGTAGGTTTCTGCGAAAAAATATTTTCCAGCAGGCAGAACTTCCGTCGTGATCTCGTTGCCTAAAGATTCAGTCATTGCTCGTTGATATTCACGTTTAGAGTGCTCAGCGATAGATTGTTGTTCTTCACTGAAGGTGTAAATCGCAGAACGGTACTGAGTCCCTAAATCGTTGCCTTGGCGCATCCCTTGAGTTGGGTCATGACGCTCCCAAAAGGTTTCAAGTATTCGAGCTAGAGAGGTTTGTTCACTATCAAATATGACACGAACGACCTCGGTATGGCCGGTTTGCCCAGTACATACTTGTTCATAAGTGGGATTAACTGTGTATCCGCCAGCGTAACCAACGGATGTTGAAATAACGCCATCCAATTGCCAAAACAAACGCTCAGCTCCCCAGAAGCACCCCATACCAAACAGGACTTCTTGTTGAGAGCCCGTGGGTGCATCGAGCAGGTCGGTTTGATTGACGAAATGGCGCTCAGTGATTCGAATTGGGTCAGCATTTCCCGGTAGTGCGGTTGCTGCAGAAACCAGTTGTTGTTTGTTTAGCATGTTATATTCCTTTTCGCATACGTTTACCGCGCTGGCTTTTATTTAACGTGGGTTCATATTAACTGTTGGTCAATATTGAATAAGTCTTTAAATTAGACCGTGTTATTCCAGGATTTATTACAGACTCAATGCCTATTTAGCGGTATTATTTCTTTTCACTTATTAACGTATTGATAACTTCTTCACCAATTAAACATGATAAGAAAAACTTTACCAGTTCTGATTGGCACTCTATTGTCATCGACGCTCGCTTTCGCTGACGTTTCCCTTGAAATCAAAGGGCTAGATGGAGCGCTTGAGGATAATGTTGATGCTTATCTGAGTGCGATCCCTGAAGAAGAGTATTCGGTTTCACTAAGATTCCAATCCCGCTTGGAATCTATGATTAAAGAAGCCCTGAATGCGTTAGGCTACTACCACCCTAAAATCACATTTACTCACTCCGAAGATGATACCGAAATGACCGTTACGGTTGAGCCGGGAGAGCCTGTTGTTATTTATACTTCAGATATCGTTCTAACTGGTGAAGCCAAGGATGACCCAGACTTTTTAGCCTTGATAGCGAAGAGTAGCTTGTCTAAAGGTTCGACTCTGAATCATGGTAATTATGACTCTTTGAAATCGTCGATCCGCAACCTTGGCTTAGCGAAAGGCTACTTCGATGGTGCTTATGATCTTAGTAAGCTAGAAGTCGCTCCTGAATTGAACCGCGCTTATGTTCGTCTTCATTATAACAGTGGTATCCGCTATCACTTTGGTACTACTCAGGTTACTGGTAGCCAGATAGAAGAAGATAAGGTGCAGTCACTTAAACCATTTGAGGATGGCGAACCTTACTCAATCACCAAAGTCGGTGAGTACAACCAAAACCTGTCCAATACGGATTGGTTCTCCTCGGTATTTGTTGAACCAGATTTAAGCCAGTTAGGCGAAGGCCGAGAGATCCCGATGAAGGTTAGCCTTGCTCCGCAAGCTCGTAACCAAATCGAAACGGGTATCGGTGTATCCACCGACCTTGGCGTAAAAGGCACTCTGAAGTGGAAAAAACCTTGGGTTAATGAACAAGGCCATAGCTTCAATAGCAGCCTGTCGATTTCTAAACCTGAACAGACGATTACCGCTACCTATAAAATCCCTCTGGATGACGTGCTGAACGACTACTATCAAGTTAAGTACGGTATGAAAAACTTGGATAATCGTGATACCAAGAGTTTGGAGTCAAACTTAGCGCTAGAAAGATATTGGCGACTGGATAACGGTTGGCAACGCACGGTCTTCATTCGATACTTGGTCGAAAACTATGAGCAAGGTTTGCAGGATGATTTAGCGCAATTTGTGCTGCCGGGTATCTCTTTCTCACGCACTCGAACGCGAGGCGGTTCGATGCCGATGTGGGGCGATAAACAAACCATTATGGTTGAAGCGGGTGATGATACCTTGTTATCTGAAACTAAGGTTGTTCGTTTTCAAGGTCAAACCGCTTGGATTCGAAGCATTGGCGACAATCACCGAGGCTTAACTCGACTTCAATTTGGCGGCAACTTTGCCGACGAGTTTGATAAGCTATCTCCCTCCCTAAGATTCTTTGCTGGTGGTGACAATAGCATTCGTGGTTATGGTTATGAGTCGATCTCTCCTCGAGATGAAAGTGGCGCACTAACGGGTGCCAAATTCATTGCAACCAGCTCGTTTGAATACCAATACCGCTTGGTTGGAAACTGGTGGGGCGCAGCATTCTACGACATTGGTGATGCATTTAATGACAAACCCGAATGGAAACACGGCACCGGCGTCGGTGTTCGTTGGGCGTCACCTGTTGGTCCAGTGAGTTTAGATTTTGCTTGGGGTCTAGATGCAGAAAAAGGTGATGAGTTCCAGTTACACTTTAGTTTAGGGCCAGAATTATGATCAAAGTGATGGGCAAGTACATCAAGTGGACGTCGATCTCATTGACGTCTATTTTGCTGTTGTTGATAGCCTTGCTAGGTTTTGTTTTGTTCACCAATCCAGGGTTGAACACTGTGTTGTGGGGCGCTGAAAAAGCGTTGCCACAGCTTAAAGTGGAAAGCACTAAAGGGGCTCTGTTCCCGAGCTTTACGCTTAATAATGTTCAGTTTAAAGATGACAGCCTGCATATAGACACCAAAGTTCAAAAGCTGAACTTGGCGATTAATCCTCGCTGTCTGCTCGACCCTAAGTTGTGTGTCGATCGTTTAGCGATTCAAGGATTGGACTTCGCATTTACTGAACTGCCTCCGGCCTCTACAGAAGAAACAGAACCTACTCCGCCCGTAACATCGGTAAAAACACCGTTGCCAATCGTAATCAACCGTATCGCTTTGTCTGATATCAAGTTGAATATCTTAGGGCATGAAATTGAATGGAGCTTGTTCTCTACGGCTTTGAGTATGCAGGGCGAAAAGCTAACTGTATCGCCAACCTTATTCAATGATCTTAAGGTTAAACTCGCTGAGTCGACAGAAGAACCGCAAGCAGAAAAGGTTGAGCCAAAAGCTGCCGTTAAAACGGCTATCGAATTGCCGGAAGTCTGGATTCCTCTGCAGGTTGTGTTGGAGCGTTTTGACCTCAACCGTTTCACCTTAGAACAAGAAACACCAATCGTTGTTAACCACCTTGGGCTAGAAGCTCGCGCGGGCAAACACACGGTTGATGTTTCAACTCTCGAACTCGATATGCCACAAGCAAGCGCCAATCTAACCACGAAGGTTGAGCTCAAGGGCGGTTACCCGCTAGAACTTTCTTTGGATGCGTTGGTGAAAGAAACCGACCTTGTTGGGCAGAAGTTGTCTCTGAAAGCACAAGGCAGCGTGGCTAAGCTAAACCTAGACTCCCAATTTTCTGAGCTGATTGAGGCAAAGTTGTCTGGGGATATTCAACCCTTAGAACCGACTCTGCCATTTGACCTTCTTTTAGAGGGCGGACAAGCACAGTGGCCCCTTACCGGAAAAAGCGATTACCAAGCGACAATTGAGCAATTTAAAGCTGATGGCTCACTAGATGGTTTTAATGTTCTTCTTAAAGGTGAAGCCGATGGTAAGGAAATCCCTGAATTAGCCATCGATCTACAGGGTAAAGGCACGACGGAACAAATTGTTCTCGAGCGTCTAAAGCTCAACACGCTAGGCGGTGAGCTTAACGGTGTCGTTAAAGCGAACTGGAAGAGTCTCGTTAACTGGCAAGCTGACGTGACACTCAAAGATATTCAACCGGGTCTGCAGTGGCCAGAAGCTGAGGGCAACATTAGTGGAAACATCGTCACCTCAGGTGAGTTGACGGAAGCGGGCGGCTGGGCGATTGAACTGCCTAAATTGGATATTGAAGGGATCTTGCGAGAATACCCTCTGGATATCGAAGGTCAGTTGTCAGCGTCGGATCGCAGCGCGAGCGGTGAACCAAAACTGAAAACCAGTGGTTTGAACTTAGCTCACGGTGTTAACTCGATTAAGGCTCAGGGTGAGCTTGATAAGAAATGGGACATGGGTGTTGAGATTCACTTCCCTGAGCTTGTAAAAAGCGTCCCTGATTTGAAAGGTAAAGTGATTGGTAACATCCAGCTCAGTGGTCCAACGAAAAAGCCTGAAGTCGATCTCGCTCTAAATGTGGATAAGGTAGATTGGAATAACGAAGCAACACTAGAATCCTTGTCGCTTAATGGTTCTGTGGTTCCTCTGCCATTGCCTGAAGCTCAAGCTGATCTTGAATTAAAAGCTAACAACCTAACCTATCAAGATCAGAGCGTAAAAAGCATTGATCTCACGGTGAGTGGTGGTGAGAAGAAACACACAGTGACACTTGATGTGATATCCGACATCGTGTCTACAAGCTTAGCTATTTCCGGAGAGTTGATTCAAAAGCCTTCTCTTATTTGGTATGGATCGTTAGACAGAGTCAAAATCACCACTCAGCAAGGTCCTTGGGTGTTAGAGCAACCTGTCGCGATAAATGCGGATGTTGATAAACAGTTTGCCGATGTTCAAGCGCACTGTTGGAAACAATCGGGTTCGAGCGTGTGTTTGGATGAAGACGTTCGTGTCGGAAAATCGGGTGAGGCCAAGGTAGCCATCAATCAATTCGATTTCGAGCAGATTAAAGCCTTTGTGCCTAAAGAGACGCAATTACAGGGCTTAGTCAATGCGACTGCTCATGCAAAGTGGTCTGAACAAGATGAGCCTGAAGTCACGGTAAGCGTTGATATGCCGAAAGGTCAGGTTGTTCAACAAGTGGGTGAGCCAATCACACTGGGTTGGGAAAGCGTTGCATTGAATGCCCAACTGAAAGACAACAAACTGGATGCCGATTTTAAGTTGGATGTTTCCGACAATGGTGACCTGTCTGGCACGGTGTCGTTACCGGATATTCTTGCCGAAGACAAAATGGTCGATGCGGCAATTAAGCTGACCACGTTCCATCTTGATTTCTTACAACCAATTCTAGGTGAATACAGCTTATTGAAAGCCGACCTTGAGAGTGATCTTCAAGTTAAAGGCTCTCTGATGCACCCTCAAGTCTTTGGCCAATTCTCTGTTGGTGGTATTCAAGTCAAAGGCGATGTTACGCCTGTTGATGTGAAAGATGGCCGCATCGACCTCGACTTTGATGGTTATAGTGCAAAACTGGATGCGAATGTCGAAACGCCTGATGGTCACCTTGATATTGAGGGAACCGGAGATTGGCAAGATCTTAAAGCATGGCACTCGAACGTTAGAGTTTTCGCTGATGAGTTGATGGTTGATATCCCACCGATGGTTAAGGTGAAGGTCGTACCTGATATGACTATTGATGTCACACCAGATCTGGCGAAAATCACCGGTGATATTGCATTACCATGGGGACGAATTGTTGTTGAAGATTTACCACCGTCAGCGGTTGGCGTCTCTTCTGATCAGGTTATTTTGAATAAAGATCTAGAGCCAGAAAACGAAGATACGATTCCATTCAATGTGATGACGAATATTAATATCTCCATTGGTGATGACTTTAAACTGTCTGCCTTCGGTCTTGAAGGTGATTTGGTCGGTAAGCTCAACGTGGCTCAAAAAGACCAAGGTCCATTTATTACAGGTGAAGTGAACATCGTCGATGGTACTTATCAATCATTCGGGCAAGACCTCTTGATCGAAGAGGGTAAGATCCTAATGAATGGACCACCGGATCAGCCATACGTAGCCATCAACGCGATTCGTAATCCTGATAATACTCAGGATGACGTGACCGCTGGTATTCGAGTGACTGGCCCTGCGACAGAGCCTACCATCGAGATTTATTCTGACCCAGCGATGCCACAAGCGAACGCACTGTCTTATATTTTGCGTGGCCAAGATATCGACGGTGAGTCGAGCGGTTCGATGACAACGACTTTAATCGGTTTGAGTTTAGCGAAGAGTGGTAAGGTTGTTGGTGAAATCGGTGAAGCCTTTGGTGTAAAGGACTTGCAACTGGATACTGCAGGCTCTGGCGATGACTCTCAAGTGACGGTAAGTGGTTACATCCTGCCTGGCTTACAGGTGAAGTATGGTGTGGGTATCTTTAACTCGTTAGGTGAGTTTACCGTTCGTTATCGATTGATGCAGGATCTCTATGTTGAAGCTGTTTCTGGCCTAGACAGTGCTGTGGATCTTCTCTATCAATTTGAATTTGAGTAACACTTTGAGCGGCGATTGATTCGCGGGTGACGAATGCTAGGGAGTGAGTATGCAGCATCTTGTTTTTGTCTATGGAACCTTGAGGCAAGGTCAGTCCAATCACCATTATTTGCAGGGCTGCGATTTATTAGGGCAGTTTGATACACCTAAGGAATACGCACTTTTTGATTTAGGTGCCTATCCGGCGATGATTTTGGGAAAGAAAAGTGTCGCTGGTGAGGTCTATATCATTAACGACGAAATTTTAGAGTCGCTCGATCGGCTAGAAGATGTTCCTGTTGAGTATCGTCGCGAGCAAATAGAGACTATATTTGGATTAGCATGGGTATATTTGTATCAGCTTGATCTAACAGCTAATAAAGAAATACTTTCGGGTAACTGGTGTCAGCGGAACAATGATTCCTAACTAGTTAATCACCTTACGAGACAACAAAAAGCCAGCACTGAGGTGCTGGCTTTTTAATAGCGTTTGTCCCGTCCTGAAATGTG
>NZ_JBFRSC010000113.1:0-211 GCF_041473335.1 Vibrio sp. 10N.222.55.C7 | reverse complement strand
TTCCAAATTGTTAAAGAGCTAGGTATTTCAAAAGAAATAACCATTTTTAAAGATTCTTAAGGAAGAACACTTAAAGATGGTGGAGCTATGCGGGATCGAACCGCAGACCTCCTCGCTGCCAGCGAGGCGCTCTCCCAGCTGAGCTATAGCCCCATCTGGAAAAGTATTTCCTACTCTTAACTTATTAAACCATCAATCTGTGTGGGTACTC
>NZ_JBFRSC010000112.1:0-209 GCF_041473335.1 Vibrio sp. 10N.222.55.C7 | reverse complement strand
CTTAAAGATGGTGGAGCTATGCGGGATCGAACCGCAGACCTCCTGCGTGCAAGGCAGGCGCTCTCCCAGCTGAGCTATAGCCCCATCTAGGTCGATATTGGTGGGTCTGAGTGGACTTGAACCACCGACCTCCCGCTTATCAGGCGAGCGCTCTAACCAGCTGAGCTACAGACCCAATATCGTCTCTTAACTTTTCTAAACCTAATCAA
>NZ_JBFRSC010000111.1:0-230 GCF_041473335.1 Vibrio sp. 10N.222.55.C7 | reverse complement strand
ATAGCTCCACCATCTTTAAGGGTTTTTCCCTAAGAATCTTTAAAAATGGTTTCGAAAGAAATCAAGCTCTTTAACAATTTGGAAAGCTGACTGATTGATTACTTACGAGTAATTCAATCAAATTTAAAAGTTCTCAATGTTTACCTTTATGGTAAACACAACAAACACATTCAAGTGTCTTGTATTCGAATCAAACTTAGTTTGATTCACATTGAGTCCGGCAAACAGTC
>NZ_JBFRSC010000110.1:0-1081 GCF_041473335.1 Vibrio sp. 10N.222.55.C7 | reverse complement strand
TTTGATAGCAGTCATAACCGTCTGTCATCGAGGGGCTTATGCCGCTACTTTTCAACTTATCTTGATAAACACCGGAGCAATACTGGAGACCACGATCAGAGTGATGGATACACGAACGATGATATTGACGCCCCTTAATAGCCATATCTAGCGCTTTCACAACATCCGTCGCCTTCATTTCGTTGCTCAGCTCGTAGCCCATAATTTTCCGACTAAACGCATCAGTTACCAATGAGAGATAGTGAATGCCTTCATCTGATTGGATATAGGTAATATCACTTACTAACACACCCTCTGGAGTGCATGGTTTGTAGTTCTTTAATAAGTTCGGATGTTTTTTCATCCAATGCTTACTGTTTGTCGTTTTCGTAAAACTACGTTTAGGTCTTACCAATAACCGTTCATCACGTAAGTAGTTGAAAAGAGCATCCCGACCTAACTTGATACCTTGTTCTTGCAACTTTGGCTTAAGTAAAAAGTAGAGCTTTCTAGTGCCAACCCGAGGCATATAACGTCTAATATCCAACACCATTTGTTTGATGGGTTTAAGTTCCAACTGGCGATGAACAGCTCGCTTTTCTCGTTGATAAACGCTTTGTCTCGTTATCCCGCATAGCTTACATACTCGAACTAAACTTATTCCTTCTTGTTCTTGAAGGCTTCTTGCTCCTTGGTGAGATACTTTTTTCTGAGGCTAGTTCCGTGTTCAGCATCAAGAATATCAACCACTCTATTTAAAAAGAGATTCTTGATTTTTTCGTCTTCCAGCTCTTTCTCAAGACGCTTTATTTTCTGTGCTGGTGACTCTTTAGGCTTAGTTGATTGGTGCATGGTATTCATCCTTGGAGTTTGCGCCCAATTCATCTTACCGTGCTTTCGAAGCCAAGTTAAAACAGTTGAACGGCCTTGGATACCATAAATGGTTTGGGCTTGTTTATATGTCATATCGCCTCTTTCTACAGCGGCGACGACCTGTAATTTAAAGCCTAGTGTGTAATCACGCTGAGTGCGCTTAACGTAGGTATTATTTGAAGTAGCCATAATTCGTCCTCAATGTGTAAACACATTTCAGGACGGGACA
>NZ_JBFRSC010000109.1:0-377 GCF_041473335.1 Vibrio sp. 10N.222.55.C7 | reverse complement strand
AGCCTGGCGATGTCCTACTCTCACATGGGGAAGCCCCACACTACCATCGGCGCTATTGTGTTTCACTTCTGAGTTCGGCATGGAATCAGGTGGGTCCACAATGCTATGGTCGCCAAGCAAATTTTGCTTTTACTTTCAGCTTTTTTAAAAACTGAAGGCAAAATAATCTGGAAAACTGTTTTTGTTCTCTTCAAACTCATTCAAGTGTTTGGTATTTCTATTGAGTCCACAAAACCCCTTGGGTGTTGTATGGTTAAGCCTCACGGGCAATTAGTACAGGTTAGCTCAATGCCTCGCAGCACTTACACACCCTGCCTATCAACGTCGTAGTCTACGACAACCCTTTAGGACGCTTATAGCGTCAGGGAAAACTCATC
>NZ_JBFRSC010000108.1:0-239 GCF_041473335.1 Vibrio sp. 10N.222.55.C7 | reverse complement strand
CTAAGGCAACTCGTCATGGACGAGTTCGCTATCTTTAAAGGGCATAGGTATGCCACGGTCATTGCTGACGCTAAGACTCATCAAGTCATTTGGATAGGGTTAGGCCGTAGCCGCAAGGACATACGACCGTTCTTCGAGCTGTTAGGCAAGCATGGCAATAATATCGAAGCGGTCGCGATGGACATGAATACGGCTTTTGACCTTGAAGTTCAAGCGCACTGCCCGAACGCAAAAATCGT
>NZ_JBFRSC010000107.1:0-1171 GCF_041473335.1 Vibrio sp. 10N.222.55.C7 | reverse complement strand
TTATAACTGCTAAATTCTCACCGGCTTGCTCTCGACGTATCCGACATTCATCTTCTTTAAAACCAACGTCTAATCGCCAGTGCATCTGATTTTCAATGCTCCAATGTGCTCGCGTGCTCTCTAGTAAAGCTTTAGCCGTTAGTTTTGCTGAGCTTATGTAGTGCTTGATTTGCATTGTTTCTGCTGGCTTATCACCTTCTTGACGAATTGAAACGACCATACCAATTGTGGAGAGTTCAGCCCAATCAAACGCTATATAGCCTAAGAAATCTGTATTGTGAACAACCATACTCAAACGCGTTTCTGTACGACCATGCCCTTTCTCTTGAGTGACGTATTTATCACCTTCAAAACTATTAATCATACTAGAATTAAACACTTGGCTAATCGCTTGCTCCAATCGTTTTTGATTACCTTTTACCGCTAAGAGATAATCTGCATCTTGAGCGACTATCTTTTCAGCTATATCCTTCTGGCATCCCATAGCATCAATAGTCACTAAACAACCTCGCAAGGAAAGCATTTCAAGCAGTTCAGGGATCGCTTTTATTTCATTGCTTTTATCCGCAGTCTTCACTTGTCCTAGTACAACTTGGTTTGCTGCACTAAAGGCACTAACCATATGGATTGCACCACAACGCTTGTCTTTGTTGTATGTGCCTCTGAGAGTTTTGCCGTCGATAGCAATCACTTCACCCTCTGTCGTCTCATGACAGTCTTTCATCCACGCAGTAAAGCATCGTTGCAGTTGCTTGGCGGAAATAAGATTGATAACTCGGGCAATGGTATCGTGTACTGGTATGCCTTGTTTGAAATCACCATACTGCCTAAGCCATTCCAAGTTATCTTCACCAAAATCTTCAATATCCTCCCAACCTTCAGCACCAGCAATCACTGCTGCGATTGTTAAGAAGATAATGTCGGTTAGCGTGTGCTCTATTTTCCAAGCTTGGCGAGGGTCTCGAATAACTGAAATATGGTCCAAAAGGCTTAATCCATTCATTATGGCTAAATATCTGCTGTTAAAAAACAGTATATGATCACACCTAAATCTGATCATCAAATCGATCTTGAATGTATTGAATTTGTTGTGACTTCAGTGTACAAATTAGTGGAAACATCACTTCACGCTACCCCTTATTCCATATGGGTTTTTCATGATCTTGCCCTG
>NZ_JBFRSC010000106.1:0-1277 GCF_041473335.1 Vibrio sp. 10N.222.55.C7 | reverse complement strand
GATGGCAGTGCTAAAAAAGATATCACAGTGACCGTTCATGGCACCAATGATGCGCCAATTGCCTCGGCTGAAGTGCGTTTAGCGAATGGCTTAGAAGATAGCAAAATTGTCCTCACCCCAGCACTGCTACTTGCTAACACAACTGATATCGATGATAACGATATTGGCAAACTATCCATTGAAAACCTACAGGCTGACCATGGTGCTATTGCGTTAAATGCCGATGGCACGTTCACTTTTACCCCAGAAAAAGACTACAACGGCGATGTACACTTCAGTTATGACGTTAAGGATGCCCATGGTGGTATGACACACACTGGCGCCAGTACCACTTTAGCGGCGGTACAGGATAATGCTGTTATTACTGGCATTGATATTAGCAGTGTTACTGAAGACCTAAACCCTCATGCCAGCGTGCAAGGAAACTACGCCTATAAATTGGAGACTCAAGGCTCATTAACTGCTATTGACCCCGACAAAGATGAATCAGGTTTTGATTTTAAAACCCTTATCTCTGCAGCAATGCACCCAGAGTGGCGGCCATATTCTTCACCGCTGGGTGGCCAATTGGAAATTGACCCAAAAGGAAACTGGAATTACTACATAGATAACCGCAAACCTGAAATCCAGCACTTAGGTAAAGGCGAAACCTTGACGGATACCGTGACAGTGCACTCTAAAGATGGCACCACCCACGATATCGTTATTACCATCCACGGCACTAATGACGCCCCCACAGTATCAAGTGAGGTACAGTTAAACTCAGGCAAGGAGGACTCTGTTCAAACCATTACTGCGACTGATTTACTGGCGCATGCAACCGATATTGATAATAACGACCAAGGTCAGCTTACCGTCGCCAACCTTATTGCCAACCATGGCTCCATTCGAGACAACCAAGACGGCACCTTCACCTTTACCCCAGAAAAAGACTACAACGGCGCGGTGCACTTTAGCTATGACGTCAAAGATGCACACGGTGGTGTAACACACACTGGCGCAACCACCAACTTAGCTGCGGTTAACGACAACCCTGATGTGACGCCTTTAACCGACAGTGTCAGTGAGGGGGCCGATAATCATCACACCCTCAATCTGCTAGTAGGTGCCACAGACAAAGACGGCGACGCTTTAACCATCAGTCACCTTGAATATGCCATCGATGGTCAACCTCAGTCGGGCCAACTTCCAACGGGCATTACCTTAGATACTGATGGTCATACATTAATTGTTGATGCCACCAATCCCGCATTTAACCATTTGGCCAATGGTCAGTC
>NZ_JBFRSC010000105.1:0-3608 GCF_041473335.1 Vibrio sp. 10N.222.55.C7 | reverse complement strand
GAAAGCCGCGATGAACCAAAGAAAAGGGGCTGATGAATCATCAGCCCCTTGTGCATTCTATAGTCTAATTACGAGTAGTATTAGATGCCGTATTGAGCGCGGTACGCTTTTACTGACTCTAGATGTGCTGCGTCTGTGCCTTTCTCTTCAAGGAAAGTCACCAAGTCAGTCAGGCTAACGATTGAGATAATCGCACAACCGAAGTCACGCTCAACTTCTTGAATCGCAGACAGTTCGCCTTTGCCCTTCTCTTGACGGTCGATAGCAACAAGCACACCCGCTAAATCAGCGCCATTTGCTTGGATGATTTCCATCGACTCACGAATCGCAGTACCTGCAGTGATCACGTCGTCCACTAACATGATGCGACCTTCAAGCGCGCTACCGACAAGGTTGCCACCTTCACCGTGGTTTTTCGCTTCTTTACGGTTAAAACAGTAAGGCGTATCTACATCGTGGTGATCTGCCAGTGCAACCGCTGTCGTCGTTGCAATTGGGATACCCTTGTATGCAGGGCCAAATAGTACATCGAACTCAATGCCAGAATCAGCCAATGCTGCTGCGTAGAAGCGACCTAAACGCGCTAGGTCACGACCTGTATTAAACAATCCAGCATTGAAGAAGTAAGGGCTCTTACGGCCAGACTTTAAAGTAAACTCACCAAACTTAAGTACTTCTTTCTCTAGTGCAAATTCAATAAATTCACGTTGATATGCTTTCATGCTCATCCTCTAAATTAATTTACTTTCCAGTTCCTAACTTCCAATCGCTCAGGAAGCTAACAATGATGTATTTTCTAAATAGATAGCTCTACAACAAGGCAGCAAGGTTTTTCAGCCCTATGAGCATAGGGGACCTATGTGATTAGGGTGAAAAATTGCAGCTAACGCTGGTGTAGAGTTATATATGATGAAAATAAAAAAATAGCCCCTTAAAAAAGGAGCTATCTAAAAACTATTCTGCTAACGCCGACTTCTGCGCTTCAACAATATCAGCAATGCCCTTATTCGCCAGGGCTAAAAGCTGCATCAACTCTTCGTGGCTGAACGGTTCGCCTTCTGCGGTACCTTGAATCTCAATCATCTTACCGTCTTCCGTCATTACAACGTTCATGTCGGTATCGGCTGCTGAGTCTTCAACGTACTCAAGGTCACACAGTGCTTGTGCACCAACGATGCCCACTGAAACTGCCGCTACGTGGCCTTTCATTGGGTTCTTTTTCAGTTTGCCGCTTGCTAGTAGGCTGTTGATAGCATCAGCCATTGCAACGCTTGCACCTGAGATAGAAGCAGTACGAGTACCGCCGTCTGCTTGGATAACATCACAATCGACAGTGATCATAATTTCACCCATTACTTTCAGGTCAACAACAGCACGTAGGCTACGAGCGATCAGACGTTGGATTTCCATCGTACGACCACCTTGCTTGCCGCTCGCCGCTTCACGACGGTTACGAGTGTGCGTTGCACGTGGCAGCATGCCGTATTCAGCCGTTACCCAACCCTTTCCTTGGCCTTTTAACCAACGCGGTACGTTTTCTTCTACCGTCGCATTACATAGAACTTTAGTGTTGCCGAACTCAACTAATACAGAACCTTCAGCATAAGCTGTGTAGTTACGAGTAATTTTAATTGGACGAATTTGATCTACAGCGCGGTCATTTGGACGCATTGGTATCTACCTTATTAACAGTCTGAAGTGATTTACTATCGAAAGAGTGCATCACCTAAGAAAGGGGTGAGACAGTTTTGATTGGGGCAAGATTATATAGCAGTTTATCGTGCAAATCTATTTACCGTTCAAAGCTATTTATCACGAAAGGCTATTTACAGTGAAAAGCGACAGGCTTCGAGAGCACACCATATCGTGATACTATGCGTGCGCGTTATTTTCAGAATGATAAAAGACAGGAAAATTCGATGATTTATAGTATGACCGCGTACGCACGCAAAGAAGTAAAAGGCGATTGGGGCAGCGCAGTATGGGAAATCCGTAGTGTAAACCAACGCTACCTAGAAACTTACTTCCGTATGCCTGAACAGTTCCGTGGTTTAGAGCCAATCTTGCGTGAGCGTTTCCGTAAGCGTCTTGCACGCGGTAAGGTTGAATGTAACCTACGCTTTGAAGCAAACCCTGCTGCAAAGGGCGAACTAAGCATTAACGAAGGTTTGGCTCAGCAAGTAATCAATGCTGCGAACCAAGTAATGACGATGACAGGTGAAGACAGCCGTTTGAACCCATTCCAAGTCATGAATTGGCCTGGTGTGATGGAAACGCCAGAGCAAGACATGGATGCCATCAACAAAGACCTACTTGAAGCATTCAACGATGCTATCGCAGAGTTCATTGATGCTCGTGCTCGTGAAGGTGAGAACATGAAGGCGCTAATCGTACAGCGCTTAGATGCAATCACTGAAGAAGTAGTGAAAGTTCGTGCACGCATGCCTGAGATCCTAGAGTGGCAACGTGAGCGTCTTCTTACCAAATTTGAAGATGCGAAAATCGAACTTGAAGGTTCTCGTGTTGAGCAAGAGCTTATCCTACTTGCGCAGAAGTCAGACGTAGCAGAAGAGCTAGACCGTCTAGATTCTCACGTGAAAGAAGCAAATGCAGTACTGAAGAAAGGTGGCGCTTGTGGCCGTAAGCTAGACTTCATGATGCAAGAGTTCAACCGTGAGTCAAACACGCTAGCGTCTAAGTCTATCAGCACAGACATCACAGCATCAGGCGTAGAGCTTAAGGTTCTTATCGAACAGATGCGTGAGCAGATCCAAAACATTGAATAACAGTCTGTAAGCTGTACACGATAAAGAATAATCAGCTTAATCAGTGTTGATTAGATCAAAATGAGCTCCTAATTTTAGGGGCTTTTTTTTATGGATACAGTAATAGTAATCAGGATGAGCAAGTGACTGGTTGTTACGTAGAAGGTTGAGTTAGAGCAAAGAACAGATACAACGATAGTTAGAACGAGATAACGGACGTAAAACAGGATTTTTGAATACTTAGAGAGGGTATTGCTAATGGAGAAGAGTGTTGCGGTAAAACTGAGGGGGGAAACAAATTTGAGAGAGAAAGTGACGCAAGTTGCTGTTGCAACCTGCGCCGACTTAAAATCTTATAGAGCTACAACGTTTGCAGCTTGAAGACCTTTTTGGCCTTGCTCTACTTCGAAAGACACTTGTTGGCCTTCTTTAAGAGTCTTGAAACCTTCAGAAGCGATTGCACGGAAGTGTACGAATACGTCAGCGCCGCCGTTGTCTTGAGTTAGGAAACCGAAGCCTTTCTCTTCGTTAAACCATTTTACTACGCCGTTTACTTTGTTAGACATGATGTGTCCCTTATATAAAAATAAAAAATTAATCGCCAAAAGTGCGATGCGCTGAAAGCTTGAATTATTTAATGTATCTATGAAGCTAAGGGAAACACTGAGAATAACAATGAAGCAATACTAAGGGTTCTACTTTACAACTGGATGTTTCATTTAATAACCCTGAGAACAGAGCGACGCCATTCTTGGTGATCTGAGCCTGCTTGTAAAGCGTTATTTGGACAATTTGATGTTTTTTTGTTCAACTGGCTTAAATTAAAAGGTTCATCGCGGCTTT
>NZ_JBFRSC010000104.1:0-1200 GCF_041473335.1 Vibrio sp. 10N.222.55.C7 | reverse complement strand
AACCCCAGGGTGCGAGCACACTTTGTTCAATTTATAACCCAAAGAAGACTCGTGCCCGATAATCATCGTTCCAAGCAGCCTTCTTCAACTTCACTTTTTGGCTTGGTGCACCACATTCGCATTGCTTCAGCATGTTCATCACAAAGCGTCTAAACAACGCTATATTTTCTACAGCACCATCTAGCGTGATCCGTGAGTAATCCTCTTTAAAAACAACATCTAATACGTAATGCTGGCTGTTTTCAATACGCCAATGCTGACGAATGTAGTGGCCTAGCATTTTGTGATTCGGCGACATAGAGCTTATGTAATATGAGGTGTCTACACTTCCTTTTCCGTTGATCACTCGATGCCGCTCCACCGCAATGATGCTTCGTACTGTCGGCCATTTCTCCGCAAGCTCTTTAGGTAACTTAGCCTTTAACTGAAATACATATCTTTCTTCACTGCGGCCATGGTGCTTCTCTTTGATTTCGGTAACTATTTTCTCTTTACCTGCTTCAAAGACAGCTTGAAATTGCTCCACAATAGCCACTCTCAATTTGGGCTGGTTGTTCTTCACTTGAACAACAACGTGAGCCTTTTTCTCTGCAATTTTCTCGAGCGTATCGCGCTGACAATGCAGGGCATCAATGGTGATGACACTGCCTTTTACGTTAATAACATCAAGCATTTGGCGTACAACGTTGATCTCGCCATTTTTGCTCTCAGTCGGCTTTTGACTCAAAACGAGGCCACGTTCAGTGTCGTAGGCGGTAACCAATTGTAACGCTGTTTTTTTGTCATTTCGGTATGAGCCACGCAGCACTTTTCCATCGAATGCGATTATCGGCTTGTGTTGACTAGTGCGTTGCTCGTTAATCCACAGGGCTAATGCCTCTAGCAAAGATTCTGCGACAACTGAACGTAAAATACGGGCTATTGTATGCCGACGTGGAATACCATGTTCAAATGTTCTGTATTTTCTCAGCCAATCTAGTTTGTCTTTCCCAAACAATTCAATATCTTGCCATCCTTCACATCCAGATGCGATGGCGCTAATTACAAGGAACATGACATCGATAAGATCATGCTTCTGATTAATGTCTGACCGAGTGTCTTGGACGACTGATAAGTGTTCGATTAAGTTCAAAATAGCTGTGTGATTGTGGATTTAGCACTATTAGATCATATTTGTTAACAAAGTGCGATCCCGCCCTG
>NZ_JBFRSC010000103.1:0-516 GCF_041473335.1 Vibrio sp. 10N.222.55.C7 | reverse complement strand
CCCGTCCGCCGCTCGACGCCGTTATCGTTCCCCGAAGGTTCAGATAACTCGTTTCCGCTCGACTTGCATGTGTTAGGCCTGCCGCCAGCGTTCAATCTGAGCCATGATCAAACTCTTCAATTTAAGATTTTGTGACTCAACGAATACTGACTTCAAAACTACTATGTAATTTTAAAGCTATTACCATTCCAACAGAATGATAATGAATTGACTGTGCCGAATAACTACAAGTAGTTATTTGTATTGGTCACTCAGTTCATTGAAATCAATTTTGATTCCGAAGAATCTGTTTTATCTAACGATAAAACGTTTTGATATTCATCAACGAGTGCCCACACAGATTGATAGGTTTAAATTGTTAAAGAGCTTTGCTTTCAGTGCCTTAGCACTTAAGCAGGACGCGTATAATACGCTTTCTACTTTGAAAGTCAACATAAAATACTAAGAAAACTTAGAACTCTATGGTGACTTGTCTACTTTGTAGACAAAGTCGAATTTAAAGCCTGGCGATGTCCT
>NZ_JBFRSC010000102.1:0-200 GCF_041473335.1 Vibrio sp. 10N.222.55.C7 | reverse complement strand
CAAAGGGTCAATAGCACGTTTGCTACTGCGTAAGTCACTGTGAATGAGAATACTGGAGTTGCATTGCCTGTTTTTTCCATCAATGCCGCAAACGCAGGGTTTGCACTTCGACCACCGGTTACACAACCTAAAGCTTCTACCGGATTCTTTATCTTCAATACAAAGTACGAGAAAAAGAATGAAATAATCTGTGGAATGAT
>NZ_JBFRSC010000101.1:0-459 GCF_041473335.1 Vibrio sp. 10N.222.55.C7 | reverse complement strand
ATTCCTAACCGATGATCCTCTATTTTTAGAAGCCAGCTTAAAGAATAACGTTCGAATATTCGATACTCGCAAACCCAAAAATAAAGGCGAACTGAAAACGTTTAGCGGGAAAATACACAACGTTAAATGCCCGAGAATTGCTGTAATGGGGACGGATTGCGCGCTAGGAAAACGAACAACAGCAACAATATTGGCGAATGAACTGACTAAAAAAGGCCTTAACGTCGTTCTGATTGCCACTGGTCAAACAGGCATTATGCAGGGCGCACAATACTGCGTTGCACTCGATGCTGTTCCTTCACAATTTTGTGCCGGTGAGTTGGAATCTGTCATTGTACAGGCCTATGAAAAAGAAAATCCGGATCTGATTATTATTGAAGGGCAAGGAGCCTTGAGTCACCCTGCGTTTTCAACCAGCGCTTTTATCTTACGTGGCAGTTGTCCAACGGGTGTGATACT
>NZ_JBFRSC010000100.1:0-388 GCF_041473335.1 Vibrio sp. 10N.222.55.C7 | reverse complement strand
GAGGATCATCGGTTAGGAATTCATGTAAGCCATTTACGATGTTCATTCCTAGTGACATGGCATTTAAAATGATGCTTTTATCTAAGTCAGATAAAAAGCCACTTGATGGCGCAATGCCAAAAATGAAGTAATCAGGAATGCTTTCTGCGTGAATGATAGCTTCTTCAGCATTAGCAAGGATAGGTATTCCATTGGCTTTGTTATCAAGAACTTCACCAGCATCTAAGCCAGCAGACTCACTATCAATAACTGATAGAATACGATAGCTTAACGAATGTCTCACTAATCCATTAGCGGTTTTACCATCAATTTTACCAAAATTACCTTCGCAATATATAATCGCAGAAGGGATGACTGGTTTTACTTTCTGAGCAAGTGGTAACCAAGG
>NZ_JBFRSC010000099.1:0-8377 GCF_041473335.1 Vibrio sp. 10N.222.55.C7 | reverse complement strand
CACATTTCAGGACGGGACACAGACATAAAAAAAGCACTTCATTGAATGAAGTGCTTAATGTTTTTCTCTCGTGTGTTTCTAAAGCAAAGCTATTTAGCTCTGATTAGTTGAACATCGCTGAGATTGATTCTTCATTGCTGATACGACGAATCGCTTCAGCAAGCATGCGAGAAAGGCTAAGTGTTGTCACTTTACCAGTCGCAGCCATCTCTGGAGATAGAGAGATTGAATCCGTTACGATAACTTGGTCTAGAACAGAGTTCTTGATGTTGTTCGCAGCAGTACCAGAGAAAACAGCGTGAGTTGCGTAAGCGAATACACGCTTAGCACCGCGCTCTTTAAGCGCTTCAGCTGCTTTACATAGTGTGCCACCTGTATCGATCATGTCATCAACGATAACACAGTCACGGCCTTCAACATCACCGATTAGGTTCATTACTTCAGAAACGTTAGCACGTGGACGACGCTTATCAACGATAGCGATGTCAACATCACCTAGCGCTTTAGCCGTTGCACGAGCACGTACAACACCACCAAGGTCTGGAGAAACCACAACTGGGTTTTCTAGGCCACGGTTAGCCATGTCTTCTAGAAGAACTGGAGTACCGAAGATGTTATCAACTGGTACATCGAAGAAGCCTTGGATTTGCTCTGCGTGTAGGTCGATAGTAAGAACGCGGTCAACGCCAACGTTAGAAAGGAAATCTGCAACAACTTTTGCAGTAATTGGCACACGAGCAGAACGTACACGACGATCTTGACGGGCATAACCGAAGTAAGGGATTACAGCAGTAATACGGCCAGCAGAAGCACGGCGCATTGCGTCAATCATTACCACCAATTCCATAAGGTTGTCATTGGTTGGTGCACAAGTTGATTGAATCAGGAATACATCGCTACCACGAACGTTTTCATTGATTTGAACAGCGACTTCGCCATCAGAAAAACGGTCTACAGTAGCATCGCCAAGAGAGATGTATAGACGATCAGCAATACGTTGGGCTAGTTCAGGTGTTGCGTTACCAGCAAATAGCTTCATATCAGGCACGGTGGAAACCTCGGGTTGCGTCCAGTTTTAAATAGATTGTGGGTGGGCTGATTGGTATTCAGCCAGAGTTTCTTTTAAAGGAGAAATGTTTCTTCCTTTCGCTATGAAAGCGGAAACTGTGTCAGGCAGTTGTTCTCGCACCAATTCGGCTTCTTTTTCGCTGTTAAATTCAGCAAAAACGCACGAACCTGTGCCAGTCAATCTCGACGGCGCGTATTGTAGCAGCCATGAAAGTTGCTTATCAACCTCTGGGTACAGCATTCGCACAATTTTTTCGCAATCGTTTACGTATTCTTGCTCTAGAAGCGTTGATAGCGCTCGCTTTGGCGTGTTTCGAGTTAATTCTGAATGCGTGAATATGTCTACAGTTGCTATGCTCACTTGAGGTTTAACCACAAGATACCATTTTTCATTCGGATTAGCGGGTTGTAGCTGTTCGCCAACGCCTTCAGCAAAGGCAGCATGACCACGAACAAATACCGGGACATCTGCTCCAAGCTTTAAACCGATTTCGGCGAGCTGATCATCTGAAAGATCGAGTTGCCATAAATAATTCAGGGCGACCAATACGGTTGCTGCGTTTGAAGAGCCTCCACCAATACCACCACCCATAGGCAGTACTTTCTTGAGTTCAATATCCGCACCGAAAGAGGTCGATGTGTATTGTTGAAGGGCAGTAGCCGCTTTCCAAATAAGGTTGTCTTCCGTAGCAACGCCCGGAATTGCAGGGGTTATTGTGATCGCACTTGTTTTTTTATTTGCAGTGACCGTCAGTTCATCACCAAAATCGACAAACTGAAATAAGGTTTGAAGTTCGTGATAGCCATTGTCACGTCGACCAGTGATATAGAGAAATAAATTCAGTTTAGCCGGAGAGGGCCAATGGGTTGGCGTTGTTATCATTTTTTCAGTGTCCACTTCGAAACTACAATGTTGATTTTGTTCTCGTTTTGCTTGAATGACAATCGAGTAGGGAGTGGGATTGTCTCTACTTTTGCGTTGTCTTCATCCGATAGTTGCTTACTCGGCATCTCTGTATTGCGATAGTTAGCAAAATTCAGTGTCCATAATTGACTGCTGACTTGTTTGGACAGAGATTCAAGCGTGTTGGTGCTGCTGAGTTGATAGGAATCGGCTTGGTCTGGAATGCCAAGGAACCATTGTGGTAGATGATCAATGGGGATCTGTAAGCCTGTCAGCTGCTCAACCAAGATTGAAGCACTCGCATGAGTAAATACTTGGTCATCATAGGTCACGACTTTTGCACCTGATGGAGCAATGGTTAGGTTCAACGCGGTTTGACCGAGAAACGTCGTAAGCCTTAATTGACTTTTATTTGGAGAGTGCTTCCAAATGAAATTGAGGCTTTGGCGTTGCTCTGGGGAAATGTAAGCGAGCTTGCCTGACGCTTGATAGTTTTCTATCTGTAAAAGCCGATCTTGGTGACTTTGCCACTCGACGCTGGTTGGTTGTTCTGGGATAGACGAGCAACCCACCATAATTATGGCCATAAAAATAAGAGACGTGATTTTGAGAAGCTTGCTCATATTTGCTCACAACTTGTTCAAATTTATCTAAAAAACGCTTCAACTATAGCATTGAATTCACGAAGTCAGGAAAACAAATCCCGCTTGCTCTTTAAATAGAGCCATGCATCAAGTAAAATTCGCCCCTTGTTTCCATTCCCTGATCGAGAACTTCTGATACATGTCTTTGCTTGCCGTAGGTATCAATCACAATACAGCGTCGGTTGAATTGCGAGAAAAAGTCGCTTTTGGTCCAGATAAATTATCTGAGGCACTCAAGCAACTTAACGCAAATGCACACGTAAATGGAAGTGTCATACTTTCTACCTGTAATCGAACTGAAGTGTATTGTGACGTCAAAGGCGTGGCAAAAAACAAGTTGATCGATTGGTTGTCAGTTTTCCATCAAGTTAGCCCTGAAGAGCTAAAACCAAGCCTTTATATCCATGAAGAGCAGGCTGCGATTAAACATTTAATGCGTGTAGCTTGTGGTTTGGACTCTTTAGTATTGGGCGAGCCACAGATCTTAGGTCAGGTGAAGCAAGCTTATACAGACTCGCGAGAGAACAAATCTGTTGATGCTTCAATGGAAAAACTGTTCCAGAAATCATTCTCTGTCGCGAAGCGTGTTCGAACTGAAACGGAGATCGGCGGAAGCGCGGTTTCGGTTGCTTACGCAGCTTGTACGTTAGCCAAGCACATATTTGAATCGATTGCCGATTCAACCGTGTTATTGGTGGGGGCGGGTGAAACGATTGAGTTGGTGGCTAAGCATCTTTCAGCAAATGGCTGTACCAAGATGATAGTGGCTAACCGAACTCGTGAACGTGCTTTAGGGCTGGCTGAAGAGTTTGGTGCTGAAGTGATCAGCCTAAATGAGATCCCTGATCATCTGCATCGAGCGGATATCGTGATCAGCTCAACCGCCAGTCCGTTACCTATTATAGGTAAGGGTATGGTAGAGACCGCACTGAAGACGAGAAAACATCAACCTATGTTATTGGTTGATATTGCGGTTCCGCGTGATGTGGAATCTCAGGTCGGCGAATTAAACGACGCCTACCTTTATTCAGTGGATGATCTGCAGTCGATTGTTGATGGCAACATTGAACAACGCAAAGTGGAAGCGATTCAAGCGGAAGCAATAGTTAGCGAAGAAAGTGCGGCATTCATGAGTTGGATGCGTTCACTGCAAGCAGTAGACAGTATTCGTGACTACCGTAAATCGGCCAATGAAATCCGAGAGGAATTATTAAGTAAGAGTTTACAATCACTTGCCGCTGGCGGTGACCCTGAGAAAGTCTTACTTGAGCTAAGTAATAAGCTCACAAACAAATTGATCCATGCTCCAACGCGCGCACTTCAAAGTGCAGCAGAGCAAGGAGAACCTGCAAAATTAATGGTCATTAGACAGAGTTTGGGCTTAGAAAACCCTCAATAATATTAGACCTCCAACAGAATAAGACATTATGAAAGCCTCGATTCTAGTAAAGCTTGAAACACTTGTTGAACGCTATGAAGAAGTTCAACATCTACTTGGTGATCCAGATGTAATCGGGAATCAAGACAAATTCCGTGCACTTTCTAAAGAGTACTCTCAACTAGAAGAAGTAACGGCTTGCTTCCAGTCATACCAGCAAGCTCAAGAAGATTTAGAAGCTGCTGAAGAGATGGCGAACGAAGATGACGCTGAAATGCGTGAAATGGCTCAAGACGAAATCAAAGACGCAAAAGCGGCGATTGAACGTTTGACTGATGAGCTACAGATTCTTCTGATTCCAAAAGATCCAAACGATGAGCGCAACTGTTTCCTTGAAATCCGTGCAGGCGCGGGTGGTGATGAAGCGGGTATCTTCGCGGGCAACCTGTTCCGTATGTACTCTAAATTTGCTGAGAAGAAAGGTTGGCGCGTTGAAATCATGAGCAGCAATGCTTCTGAACAAGGCGGCTACAAAGAGATGATCGCTAAGGTAAGCGGCGATGCTGTTTACGGCACCATGAAGTTTGAGTCGGGCGGTCACCGTGTACAACGTGTACCTGAAACTGAATCTCAAGGCCGTGTTCACACGTCTGCATGTACAGTTGCCGTTATGCCTGAGATCCCAGAAGCTGATCTGCCTGAAATCAAAGCAGGCGATCTTAAAATTGATACTTTCCGTGCATCAGGCGCGGGTGGTCAGCACGTTAACACCACGGATTCAGCAATCCGTATTACTCACTTACCAACGGGTACAGTAGTAGAGTGTCAGGACGAGCGTTCTCAGCATAAAAACAAAGCGAAAGCGATGGCTGTTCTTGCTGCTCGTATTGTTCAAGCAGAAGAAGAGCGCCGCGCGGCAGCGGTTTCTGATACACGTCGTAACCTATTAGGTTCTGGTGACCGTAGTGACCGTATTCGTACGTACAACTACCCACAAGGTCGTGTTTCGGATCACCGTATCAACCTTACTATCTACCGTCTTAACGAAGTGCTTGAAGGTGACATGCAAAGCTTGCTTGATCCTGTACTTCAAGAGCACCAAGCCGATCAGCTTGCTGCACTTGCAGAGAACAACTAACCTGTATGCAGTCAGCATATACGGTTGAAAGTGCTTTAAAAGCAGCAATCGTAAAGCTTCAAGAGGGTGATAACACATCACCCTCTATTGATGCCGCGGTACTGCTTTGTCACGCCTTAGATAAACCAAGATCTTACCTACTGACTTGGCCTGAGAAGCATCTCACCTCAGAGCAAGAGTCTGAATTCAATGCCCTTCTAAAACGTCGCTTAACTGGTGAGCCTGTGGCTTATATTATCGGTGAGCGTGAGTTTTGGTCACTGCCGTTAAAAGTTTCTCCTTCTACCTTAATTCCGCGCCCAGATACTGAGCGTTTGGTTGAGGTGGCTTTGGATAAAACGTACGGCAAGCAAGGTGCGATTCTAGATTTAGGGACAGGTACAGGTGCTATCGCGTTAGCATTGGCGTCAGAGATGCCGAACCGACAGGTAACGGGTATTGATCTTCGCCCTGAAGCGCAGCAGCTTGCGACAGAAAATGCGAAGCGCTTAAACATCACCAACGCTACGTTTTTACATGGCAGTTGGTTTGAGCCTTTGAGCTCTGAAGAAACTGTGAAGTTCTCTCTGATTGTCTCTAACCCGCCATACATTGAGAAGAATGATCCTCATTTGTCTCAAGGCGATGTTCGTTTTGAGCCGATCACAGCACTAGTTGCTGAAGATAAAGGGCTTGCTGATATTCGATACATTTCTGAAAACGCACGCGGCTTTTTAGAAAACGAAGGCTGGTTAGCGTTTGAGCACGGTTACGACCAAGGTTTGGCAGTGCGTGAGATAATGCAGGCGCTTGGTTATCTCGATGTTGTCACAGAGAAAGATTACGGTGGTAATGACCGAGTGACATTGGGTCGTTACTGTTCATAGATAGTGACTGTCCATCGGCTGCGGTTAATCGTCTTGTGAGCAATAGATGATGAACTTGCTAAATTGATACCTTTAACTCGACAATACATTTCACCCGATGATGCATTTAACGCAGAAATACAGAGCATTAACGGGTATTGTGTGGCTCGTGTTAATGAAGCACATATAAAAATATAAAGGAATACCATGTACGAAGGTTTAAAACATTTTCACCTATTAACGATTGCGATAAGCGCGCTACTTCTTTCGGTTCGTTTCGCTCTTATGATGGCTAACTCTCCAAAGCTTAAGCATCCTTTCTTGCAGCGTTTTCCTCATATCAATGACTCGTTGCTACTGCTATCGGGTATTGGTTTGATTTTTATCACTGGCTTTATTCCATTTACACCTGCAGCACCATGGTTAACTGAAAAACTAACCTGTGTTATGGCTTACATTGCATTGGGCTTCTTTGCACTTAAACTAGGTAAGAACAAGCTATTGAGAGTTTTCTCTTTCTTCGGTGCACTTGGCTGGTTAGCAATGGCAGGCAAAATCGCAATGACCAAGACGCCAACATTTTTCGGTTAATTATCTCCTTATTTTCGGTTAACTATCTATGTACGAATTTTTTGATGAAGACTTTGACCAGCTAGAATTAGCTGAAGGTGCATTGATCTTAAATAAAGCGATTAACCCAGAAACTCAAGACAGTTGGGCTGAGCAAGAGCTGGCAAGATTGTTTAAAGAAGCTGAGTTTGCTTTGGTTCATGAAACCGACGAACAGCAGAAGTTTGAGTCGTTTATTCGACTATTCTTCTACGAGTGGGGTTTTGCTGGCGATAAGGACGCGTACTTCTCTTCAGAAAACGCATTCATTGATAAAGTGCTTGAGAGAAAGAAAGGCATTCCAGTGAGTCTGGGGGCGATCTTTCTTTTTCTAGGTCGCAAGCTAGGCTTTCCTGTAGAGGGCGTCTCTTTCCCGACTCAATTCTTACTTAAAGTAAGCTGGTACGGGCAAGCTGCGGCCTACATTAACCCTTATAACGGTGAGTACGTTGGCGAACAAACCTTGCGAGCATGGTTAATTGGACATGATGGCCCATTAGCTAAGGTGAAACCTGAGCACTTAGAAGTCGCCGACCACCCAACAATTATTGGTAAGTGGTTAGCCCTGCTCAAGAGTGCACTGCTGCGAGAAGAGCGTTATACACTTGCATTGAAGTGTACTGACCTTGCTTTGACGTTTGTACCTGATGACCCATATGAAATCCGTGACCGCGGTTTTATCTATCAGCAGCTAGACTGTCACCAAGTAGCCGCAACCGATTATCAATACTTTATCGACCAATGCCCAGATGACCCGGCATCTGAGTTACTGAAATCTCAAGTGAACGTCATGAACGAAAAGACAGTGGTCGTTCACTAATTAATAATTATTTAGAGAGAATATGATGGAACAGAAAACAGTTCATATTGGCGATATGCCAATTGCTAACGACAAGCCATTTACGCTATTTGCAGGCATGAACGTTCTTGAATCTCGCGATCTTGCTATGCAGATCTGTGAGCACTATGTAAAAGTAACCGAGAAGCTGGGCATCCCTTACGTATTTAAGGCGTCTTTTGATAAAGCGAACCGCAGCTCAGTTCATTCATACCGTGGTCCAGGAATGGAAGAAGGTCTCAAAATCTTCCAAGAGCTGAAAGATACTTTCGGCGTGAAGATCATTACTGATATCCACACAGAAGCTCAAGCTCAGCCTGTTGCGGATGTGGTTGATGTAATCCAACTACCTGCATTCCTAGCTCGTCAAACTGATCTTGTTGAAGCAATGGCTAAGACTGGCGCAGTAATCAACGTGAAGAAGCCTCAGTTCATGAGCCCGAATCAAGTTGGCAACATCGTTGATAAGTTCGCTGAGTGCGGTAATGACAACATCATCCTTTGTGAGCGTGGCGCTTGCATGGGTTACGATAACCTTGTTGTGGATATGCTTGGCTTTGGCGTAATGAAGAAGTCTTCAAACGGTAGCCCAATCATCTTCGACGTGACGCACTCTCTACAAATGCGTGACCCATCAGGTGCTGCATCTGGCGGTCGTCGTGAGCAAACGGTTGAACTTGCTAAAGCGGGTCTTGCTACGGGTATTGCGGGTCTGTTCATTGAAGCTCACCCAAACCCAGACCAAGCTCGTTGTGATGGCCCATCTGCGCTACCTCTAGACAAACTAGAGCCGTTCTTGAAGCAGATGAAAGCACTTGATGACCTTATCAAAGGCTTTGAGCATATTGATATTAAATAATTGAGATGGATGTGAAGTAACGGAAACGTTATTTAACAAAGTTGATCTAAGAAAGCCCAGTTCTCTGAATTGGGCTTTTTTTAGGTTCATCGCG
>NZ_JBFRSC010000098.1:0-1391 GCF_041473335.1 Vibrio sp. 10N.222.55.C7 | reverse complement strand
CCACAACGTTGGGTGTTGATTAATGGCCTCTAGCATTCTTGCTCGCCATACTTTGGCCAAAGCAAACGCGTTGAAGAGGTAATGCTTGTTGCCTTTGTGCCACGTTTGCCTCGACGCGTCGTATTGGCCTGCCGCCACGATAATGTGCAGATGTGGGTGCAAGTTTCGTTGTCGGCTGTGAGTATGCAATACGGCGGTAAAACCAAGTTCACCTTGCCGTTGTCGGTTGGCAAAATCCTTTAATACCCCTGATGCCACCTTAAACATACCGTTATATATCGCTTTAGGTTGATGTCTTGCCAGCACTCTCAATTGATACGGTAAAGTGAAGGTCACCATGAAATAGTGAACAGGTAACCGTTTTTGCTGTTGACGCTGTAGCCAGTCAGAAGTGGTGCGTTGTTGGCATTGAGGGCAATGGCGATGACCACAAGAAAGAGGCAATCGGTCATCGTGATGGCAGTGACTGCAGAACCATTGTGAGCGTCCTTGTTGCTCTGTTTTGCAACGGAGCATCGCCCCAATAGCTCGATGCATATCGCCATTTATCTGCGCAGGATAGTGATGCTTAAGCGCACGATGATGCTGGCGAAGCAGTTCAATGAAAGTACTCATTTTATGCTCCATGTTAAGTCTAGATCATCCGTTAATTGGTTGATGGCCATTGCCGCATCACGCTGCTTTATCTGAGTCATTCGGGTGTATCGTGCCGTGGTGTTGAGGCTTGCATGACCGAGCAGTGATTGCAGTGAACGCAGGTCGACTCCTTGCTCAAGTAAGTGCGTTGCGAAGCAATGTCTGAGTGAATGAGGACTCGCATGCTTTTTGATACCACACTCTTTAAGTACAAGTTTCATCGTCTTTTGAATTCCGCCACGATCCATAGGGGTGTCGTGACATGTACCAAGTCCAGGAAATAAGTAGCAAGGATGCTTATGGGTAAGCCAGTGCGTGCGGAGTGCCTTAAGCGTTCGCTGCGGAAGCGGCACCATTCGGTCTTTTCCGCCTTTTCCTTCCCGTATGTGAACGCGCATTGTTTGGCTGTCGATATCATGAACCGTAAGATTTAATCCCTCACTGAGTCGTAACCCCATGCTGTACAGAGTAAGAAAAAACACCTGATAACGTGCTTGTCGAGTGTGAGTAATCAGCGAGCTGACTTGCTGTGGTGTCAGTATGTCGGGCAGTCGTTTTACTTGTGGCGGCTTGACGATATTGAGCCACTCCCACTGTTTATCGAGCGTGTAGCGATAGAAAAACTGCAAGCCATTACGATCGAGTTTTATGGTGCTCCACGAGTGGGTTTGAATAAGAGACGCGAAGAACTGTTTGAGGTCAGAGGTCGTTAATGTATCAGGGGCTCGGTCGAAATGAGCGGTGATCCGACGAAC
>NZ_JBFRSC010000097.1:0-877 GCF_041473335.1 Vibrio sp. 10N.222.55.C7 | reverse complement strand
ACTGTTTGCCGGACTCAATTGTGATTCAAACAAGTTTGAATCGAATACAAGACACTTGAATGTGTTTGTTGTGTTTATACCGTTCTTATTAACTAAGAGCAGATAAACATTGAGAACTTTTAAATTTGATTGAATTACTCGTAAGTAAATCAATCAGTCAGCTTTCCAAATTGTTAAAGAGCAAGAGTTTTTAAAGCATTAAACTTTCAAAACCATTTTTAAATACACTCAGTTTTCTATTACTAAGAAAAGTGTGCTTAAAGATGGTGGGCGATACCGGGCTCGAACCAGTGACCCCCTGCTTGTAAGGCAGGTGCTCTCCCAACTGAGCTAATCGCCCATGATAGTTTTGATTCCTTCATGGAGAAAGAATGGTGGAGCTATGCGGGATCGAACCGCAGACCTCCTGCGTGCAAGGCAGGCGCTCTCCCAGCTGAGCTATAGCCCCATATTTTTATTTCCTTGGGAGGAAATGGTGGGCGATACCGGGCTCGAACCAGTGACCCCCTGCTTGTAAGGCAGGTGCTCTCCCAACTGAGCTAATCGCCCCAAATTTTATTTCCTTGGGAGGAAATGGTGGGTCGTGCAGGATTCGAACCTGCGACCAATTGATTAAAAGTCAACTGCTCTACCAACTGAGCTAACGACCCTTTTTACTTCTTGAAGGAAGTGGTATCCCGTAGGGGAGTCGAACCCCTGTTACCGCCGTGAAAGGGCGGTGTCCTAGGCCTCTAGACGAACGGGACACTGCAATTTATCTCTACTTTAAAAGTAGAAACAAACTTCGAAGAACTTGGGAGTTCTTCATCTCTTTACTTTTCTAAACCTAATCAATCTGTGTGGACACTTATCGTGAATATCTTCGTATAAGGAGGTG
>NZ_JBFRSC010000096.1:0-201 GCF_041473335.1 Vibrio sp. 10N.222.55.C7 | reverse complement strand
CTGTTTGCCGGACTCAATTTCGATTCAAACTAAGTTTGAATCACTCTTTATTTCCACTTTTAAAAAGTGAAGACAAAAAGCCAAGACACTTGAATGTGTTTGTTGTGTTTATCTAATGAAAGATAAACATTGAGAACTTTTAAATTTGATTGAATTACTCGTAAGTAATCAATCAGTCAGCTTTCCAAATTGTTAAAGAGC
>NZ_JBFRSC010000095.1:0-1674 GCF_041473335.1 Vibrio sp. 10N.222.55.C7 | reverse complement strand
GCTTCGTAATCTTGCCCTGAAGCTCATCATCAGTAATCAATCATTTACCCATGCATTTTTACCTAAAGGCCTCTCAGATTGAGATCGTAACACGCCTTTATCTCATTATGTGTTATCAACCAACAGAATCTGACTTTGGCATGTGAACATTTTACATACTTATCTTCATATATGCTTATCCAGTCCTCAGGTATTTTTGGGGCGGATATGGTGCTAACACTGCATAAATTGCAATGTTAGCAACTACAATATCTATTTTTCATCCTTTGTTAGATGCCATCCTGAGCTATATTTGCATTTATAGGTCCGTAAGCTAATGCCGTGTTCTTCGTAGATGATATCTGCTCTAAGCCGAGCTTCCCGTTTGGAGTGATAAGAGTCCTTGTAAACGCCGTCTCGACCAGTACAACGGCTACATTTTTTACTTGAGGTTTGCCTACTCCGTGGTGATAGATGCCAAAGTCCACACTTAGTGCAATTGTAAGGAGTTAAATCATTGCCATAATGCTCTTTAGAATACTCTGCTGCATTTTGAGCATCATCTTCGGTGTAATATTCAGTTAAGGGTTGGCCGGACATTTTTCCCAAACATGTTTCGCTTTTCATACCGGTATCCTTAAAGCTCTACAACGTTAATATCGGCTTTGCGATATCTTGAAGCAAAGGTTCTTGGATTAAACTGAATTTGAGCAAGGGCACTCTCTACACCACATAGATTAATATTCTCACTGTACTTATATCCGGATTTATTGGCGGAATTCTGGTAAAAGCGCCCCTGAGGATCAATCATCAAGTATGATTCTGTCATCGTAGAGTTAGACTCTGCAAAGACAGGTAACCCCAATCCACTGTGCCTTTCTAAAAAACTGTTAAACTGTGCCTTGGAAACAAGTAGTTCATCATCACCATATGGCATGACATGCAAGATTTTCCATTTGTAGGGTTTTAGTTCGGCGATTAGTTCAGAGAAATCTTCTTCGAAATTAAGACTATTCACGACAGTGTTGATCTTTGTTTTTATACCCTCTTGGGACTGAGTCAGGCGTGCTAGTGCCTGTTTTAGATCGTCAGAGCTGAGAGAATTCCCTTTTCGGTCTTTCCTTCCAATTTTTCTCCGTGTGTTTAAGCTTTGACTGTCAAAGCTTATTCCAATCATATCCAGTATACCTTTAGGCAATGCCAGTTTGTCGTAACTTAAATAATGTCCGTTAGTTATGGTTGAAGTACTAAAGCCTTTTTGTTTTGCCAGCATCAAAGCAGTAATGAATGTATCTCCTAGCATCATAGGCTCACCGCCAGCAAAATTAAGGCGAACACTTTCGTAACCAAGCTCCTCTTTTAAGGTTGGAGTGCCTTTGATGAAGTAGTTAGCTAGTTTATCTAGTAACTTTGCAACTTCTTGCTCGGAACGATGTAGTTCATTGGGGCGTCCCCATTTTGCGAAGCAGTATGTGCAACCGTAATTACAGACTTCTGTTAGGTGCCAATTGATTACTAGTTCTTTTGTTGTACCAGGTTGGATAGTTGTCATTGTTTTGCTCCTCATGTATACAGGAGGCAAGTATGAAAACATCAGCTCTAGGAAAAAATGAAAAGCAAAGTCCCCCCCTCTCACCCCAAAAAAGGGGACGTGGGTTTCAAGACAGTTTGGAGCGGCGTTGTTGCCTAAATTAG
>NZ_JBFRSC010000094.1:4057-5279 GCF_041473335.1 Vibrio sp. 10N.222.55.C7 | reverse complement strand
TTTTCATGATCTTGCCCTGCTAATCAACCCCTCCCAGCCTCCCCTTATATTGATATTTTCTGCCAAGTAACAGTCGTGATAAAGGGGAGGAGCTAAAAGCACCACTATCATATTCTTGTCCTCGCTCTTCACCTCTGCTCTTAATCTCCTCGCATCCCGTCTACCCGCCACTCGAATCCGCTCTTAATCTCCTCGCATCCCGTCTACCCGCCACTCGAATCCGCTCTTAATCTCCTCGCATCTCGATACCCGTCACTCGCATCTGCTTTTTAAGCTCTTCGCATCTCGTTTACCCGCTACTCGAATCTGCTTTTCTACTTCTTCACCACGCCACCCGTTAAATACAATCCAATTGCCGCTAACACCGGATAACCAAACGCTTCATTGGTCATTTCCCCTAATGGTTTCCAATCGTAGCCGTGCATGCAGCCAAGAATCACCATCACATGCAGTGCCACATAAGGAATGGTGAACAACAACACAATGTAGCGCTGTACCAACTTAAAAGGTTCATACGCTTTAAGCAGTGCCAGCTTGTGCTTCGCTTTTTCTTCATCAGTAAAAAACATCGCATCTCCTGTGTTGGTGAGTGCATCTAACCCCTTGCTAATCGAAGACTGGCTCCCGAATATTCTTCCGAACAATGTCATACTGCTCCTTGGTTTATTGATTGGCTTTGACCGCATGTATAACCTTTGACTGTATAACCTTATGGTTCGACAACCTTAGCGAGCCCTCTGCTCCGCCATTTATCCGTTGAATTAGATTCCCTATCACGTTCGTCCCTCACTGTAGGGAATGACGACTACTTTTATTAAGTGAATAATCTCACGACTCCGTCATTCTGCCATTCTGTTGCTTTAGAGGCGAGGAACGAAGTATCTGGAATCCGCTTTTAGTCTCTTCGCATCTCGCTTACTCGAATCCCGCAACTGATCTTCAAATTATTCGAAGACTTAGCTTTTGGTCCTCCCCCTTGAACACCGGACTATTGTGAGTGATGGTGTTAATAGAAGGGGGAGTTAGAGGGGGTTGCTAGCTAATGCCTAACCAACCCCTCCCAGCCTCCCCTTATATTGATATTTTCTGCCAAGTAACAGTCGTGATAAAGGGGAGGAGCTAAAAGCACAACAACCATCTTCTTCTCCTCGCTCTTAATCTCTTCGCTACTCGTTTACCCGTCACTCGCATCCCGCAACTGCTCTTCAAATTATTCGAAGAC
>NZ_JBFRSC010000094.1:0-3253 GCF_041473335.1 Vibrio sp. 10N.222.55.C7 | reverse complement strand
ACCCCTCCCAGCCTCCCCTTGTATAGGATATTTTTTGCCAAGTAACAGTCGTGATAAAGGGGAGGAGCTAAAAGCACCACTCTCACTTTATTTTCCTCACTTTTCGAATCCCGCATCTGCTCTTAAGCTTTTATCTTCAAAACAGGACACGCTTTATTCACGCCCCAATCTTTATGCCCCTTAACATTCTCATCTGAAATCAAGAACTGCTCTTGCAGTGCAGCCATCAAACCAAACAGTGCCTTGCGCTGCGCAAGTGTGAAGTTATCTTCTGGTTGCAGCTCGGCATTACAACCGCCAACCAAACAAACCCCAATATTGCCCTTGTTGTGTCCTTTCACATGCGCGCCAGTTTGCGACAGCGGCCTGCCCAATTGGACATCCCCATTGCGACGAATAACAAAGTGATACCCCACATCGCGCCAGCCTCTCTTTTTATGCCATTGGCGAATCTCGGCTACGCCTACATCTTGCTGTGGCGGCGTGGCGCTGCAATGCACAGTAATAAAGGAATATGGCGGGCAATGAGGTAAGCGGAGTAAAATCGAAACCAGGCTGAATGAATAGGATGCTGAAGGTAAACAAGGCTCTAACGAAGGGATAAGCTCCATCTTGCTAGCCTGCTCTTCCGAATCAATTCGTTCTTTGGTGTCAGCCCGCTCTTGTAAAACAGACGCTTCTAACGGCTGATTTGGAACTCGATCAGTTGCTGGTGGAGTGTTTGACAAAATAAATCCTCGTGTTGTTGTAAATAGGCGATTAAAGACGTTGATAGCGATTCATTTAAATCAGGGTGCAATGCGATGTGTTGTCGCAGACTGGTGGCTACGGTTTTTTCATAGCCGGGGTGGTGGCTGACATAACGTAAATACATCACGTAATAACCCAGAGGCGATTCACGCCGCGATCGGCTGATCATCCAGCAAATATCGTCATAGCTGGGGGTGTCACCGCATTCATCCTCATTAAAATAACAACCTTCTAAATGGCTTTCTTTATAACCGTTAACTTCATAGCTCAGTACTTGGCCAAACCCATCACTATCACTAAAAAATAACGGCTGACGTGATTGAGTGAGGGAGTTAGCACGGCACTCGATGCTCGCCATTCCGGGTTGATACGCTGAAATAAAAAGAGAAACTATCGCCTTCATTAAGCACCTTATTGCTGCATGGGGAGGGCAATGTACTTCAACATTCTTGATTGGGGTTGGCGGGAATAACACGAAAACAGAGGAACGCAAAAAAGTGAGAGGTGCTTCGAAAAGTTACTGACTTATAAGGTTGGTGTTGCATATCTATCCGAGGTGATTAACCAAACATCTTTTCTTACAACTTATCTCATAGGCCTTTTGCCCCTAAAGCGCCAAAAAGTGTTGTTAATGCCCTTTTTATCAATGGATTTCAGTACTAATGGTCATTTAACAAGGAGCGTTAACCATGTGTGTTTCTCTTATTCTTTCTTTTATCCCCTTAAAAACCGGCTCGCCAATAAGCAAGTTAGTGCTATTGAAATTAGCCGATAACGCAGACGCGCGCGGCGTGTGTTTCCCATCCTTAAATTACTTAGCGCAATATTGCGAAGTGTCGGTAAGAACCGTTAAACGACACGTTAACGAGCTCGAAAAACAAGGTTTTGTGAAGCGGATAAAGCGCTTTGATGATTCAGGACGCCAGCGCAGCAACATATATCAGCTGCGCCTTCCCAGCGACAGCCACATTCAGCAGACCGATCTAGCCCAAGCGAATCAAGAGAACACGAATGTAGAACAAACAGGTTTACCGTCAGCTTCGTCGGAATACCCACAGAAGACAGAATATGCGCAGAAAACCGACCATTCAGACACTCCCCTGGGTGACTCAAGATCCACCACGGAGAGTGATCATCTGGCACACATAATCTTTCATAAAGAACATAAAACAGAGTTGATCTTGAAAAACGGCCTCTTGGATGACACCGATGTTCTTGATCCCCAAAGCGGTTCTGAACAACATGAGGTATTGACACCTCAAGCCACCACTACTCCAATAAGCCAACAGAATGAAGCCGTGATTCACCTGCTCACCAAAGAGGGCAGCGCGCCGATTTATCATGAGTTCTACAAAATCTTAGAGCGAACCTACCCAAAGTTAGATGTGCTGCAAGAACTGCATGCCATGCAAGCCTGGCTGTACATCAACCCCGATAAGCGCAAACCCTTTGAGCACATTGGCCACTTTGTGAATGGCTGGCTAAGAAGAAGCGCCCAAGCCAAAGCGAAGCGAGACTCATCGCCAGTCTTTAAGCAGGCTAGAGCGGCTAAGCAAACAAAAGCGGCTAAACCAGCAAGGGCTTCTGCTTCTACATCGACCAAGGAAGCTAAAACCCAACCGGCAGCCAAGCCCATGGTTCACAAACAACCCATGCCCGTCTCTCAGGCCCTAGCGGACTACCAAGCCAAAAGCACCACCAATCCGTTCGAAGCACGTATCAAGGCCCTCGTTCAATCCAAATCGCACGGCGCGGATTCTAAGCAGTGACCATTCGATTATTTACAGACGAAGCGCTTGTTCACACAGCTAAAAGCTATTGAAAACCAATGATTTAGGAAGCGAAAAGCTTAGAAAAACCAAAGGCTAGGGCAGACCAAGCGCGAATACAGACAAAAAACGTCAAGATACAAAAGTAGAATTAGGGAGAGGGCAAATGGACGATATCAGCCTAAAAAAACTGACAACGGAAGAAAAAGTCACCATTTTAGAAAAAGAGATAGCGCGAGTGGAAGGGCGCATTGGCGAGTTCTTGAAACTGCTGGTTAACCACTACCCACAAGGGTTAACACGCACCGAGATTAAAGCGTTATTGGCGGTAAACAACAACCCAAGCTTCGTGTCGCTGTACCGAAACGGCAACATTTTTATTGATATAGAAAAACGCTACTGCGATGCAGCACAAGAAAACCGCTACCACATAGGTACTCAGTACCTGCAAGACGTACAATGCTCTCGCTGGCTGAATGCGTGGTGAGTTGTTTGTCATGCCAGAGTCAACTTCAAACTGGTTAATATGCACTTACTTTGCTAGAATGCCCCCGCATATTTAAAACCGTATGAGAAACGTATAAAGCGAACAAATTGTCACTATTGCCTTTAGGAGCCAAACCTAAGGGCGGTAGCGTACCCAAATGCGACTGGCTAGCAAGTTTAAAAGTGCGGTAAGCCGAAAGGTTGAAAGCTGCTTTGGCGGCCTATTGGGCAGGGCAAGATCATGAAAA
>NZ_JBFRSC010000093.1:6285-7200 GCF_041473335.1 Vibrio sp. 10N.222.55.C7 | reverse complement strand
TTTTGCCTTTTTGATGAAATGGTCTAGTTTTTAACTAGGCCATTTTTGTATAGGGAAGACAATGAGTAGACCACTGAGAATAGAGTATGCGGGTGCGCTCTATCATGTAACGTCGCGCGGTAATGCTCGACAGCCGATTTATCTGGAAGAGCAAGATTTTGAATTGTTTATCGAAGTGTTGTCAGGCACCAGTGAGCGATTCAATTGGGTCGTGCATAGCTACTGTTTAATGACCAATCATTACCATCTACTCGTCGAAACTCCTGATGGGAACTTAAGTAAGGGAATGCGTCAGCTTAATGGTGTGTATACCCAAAAGTTCAATAGAAAACATAACCGAGTCGGTCATCTATACCAAGGTCGCTTTAAAGCCATTTTAGTCGACAAAGACGCTTATCTATTGGAAGTGGGACGTTACATTTTACTTAACCCCGTTCGTGCAAATATAGTGGATACACCGAACGAATATGAGTGGAGCAGTTGGCCTTTTGTTACTGGTTTAAAAGAGTCACCAGACTGGCTAGCGGTTGATCAAACCTTGTTTCAATTTGGCCGCCAGAGAAATAAGGCTGTTGAGAAATACAAGCAATTCGTTTTCGAGGGGGTTGGTAAGCCACTATGGACAGGATTAAAGCAGCAGGTGTACCTAGGCAGTGATGAGTTTGTGAACAGTCATCTTCCTAATTTGAATTTAGCAGAGGGAGATATCAAAGAGGTTCCGGCAAAACAGCGACGTGCTAAACCTCTTTCGCTAAAGGAGTACCAAGACTCAGCGCCTAGTAGAAATGATGCCATTATTGCTGCATTTAATAGCGGTGGCTATACGCAAAAGCAAATAGGGAATCACTTCGACTTACATTATTCACGAGTCAGCCGTATAGTGGCAAAAGGCAAGACCTGCCCCCCCCCCCCCCC
>NZ_JBFRSC010000093.1:0-5537 GCF_041473335.1 Vibrio sp. 10N.222.55.C7 | reverse complement strand
GTTGTTAGGTATGCCCGTAAGAAATGAAGTGGCTTAATTGCTCGCAGCCCTTGGGGTTACTACGCTCTTAGGGAGGAATTGTTCAACAACGCCACCTGTAAATCTCAAAAATCCTACATATTTTTCTTTAAAATTCCGCTTCCGTTTATTTTGTGACTGAATGGGCGCGTTAGCTAATATTTTTTGTCATCTACTGTGTTTCTGGCTCAGCGATTGGGTTGGCTGGGTTAAAATTTATTGGTAAAAGATCGGATGTCCTATTTCACTTCCATTTTTATTCTTTTTTTTCATTACTTTAAGGGGATTTAGGCTTATGAGGCGATTTTGATAGTATAAAATAATTTACTTAGCGTGCTAACCAAGTATAATAGTTAGCACGCTAGGTAAATGGGAACCATGATGCAAAAAGAATTCGACCATATGAAAGAGCTATCACTGGCAGAACAATTGGGGCGTCTGCATCGCTTATGGCGCACCGCTGTTGACATTGAACTTGCCCCTTTAGAGTTAACTTACCCACGCTGGACAGCCTTATGGAAACTGTGGCGATTAGGCGACAACCTCAGTCAAAAAGTATTAGCCAATGCCTTAGAAATTGAACTGGCCTCTTTAATGCGCACCTTAGCCCAATTAGAACAGCAAGGGCTCATTGAACGCCACTGTTGCCCCCATGATAAACGCGCCAGACTTGTCAATTTGACTCCTGCTGGACTCGATTTAATAACGAAAGTTGAAGTAACAATTATCAATATCCGTAGCCAATTGCTCTTAGGCATAAACGCTGAAGAACTTACTGAGTTTGAAAGAGTAATTAATCTGATTGGTAATAATGCGTTAACCAAATTAGCTAAAATGACAGACAAGTAAGTGAATACAAATATGACACCAGATCAACAATTTTCGCGGCTAACAAAAATTGCCTTAGCAGGCTTTATGCTGGTATTTGGTTACTTTATGTTTGCTGATGCGACTATGCCATTAACGCCGCAGGCTATGGCAACTCGGGTTGTGACTAAGGTTACCCCACAAGTTAATGGCCGCATTAAAACTATTGCTGTCACTAATAACCAAGTTGTTAGCAAGGGTGAATTACTGTTTGAAGTAGATCCTAGACCGTATAAGTTAGCGGTAGATGAAGCGCAGTTGGCTTTAGAGCAAGTCCAGCAAGATAACGCTGAGCTAGATGCCTCTTTGTTAGCGGCGCAAGCTGATGTCAATGCCAGCCAAACCACATCACAACAAAAACGCAGCGAAGCAAAGCGTCTTGATGCACTGTACAAAACTAATGGCGTATCCCAACAGCAACGCGATCAAGCTGACAGCGATGCCGCTGCGGCTGAAGCAAATTTGCTGGCAACCCAAGCCCGTTTAAAGCAATTAGAAGTGAGCCGCGGTGTTTACGGTAACAATAACTTAAAAGTACGTCAGGCCGAAAATCGCTTAGCCCAAGCCAAATTAAACCTGTCTTATACCCAAGTTCATGCGGATCAAGACGGCACAGTTACTAACTTGCAAATCATGGTCGGCGGCTTTGCGGCCATTGGCCAGCCACTGCTGGCTCTTGTTTCTGATGATGTGGATATTATTGCTGATTTTAGAGAAAAGGCATTACGAGATGTCTCAATTTCATCTAAAGCCCTTGTTGCGTTTGACGGTGAACCAGGCCGTTTATATCGCGCCCACGTCAGCAGTATTGATGCTGGGGTTAGCGCCGGACAGTTCGATGCCAATGGCAGTTTAGCGACTCCGCAACAATCTGATCGCTGGGTCCGTGACGCCCAAAGAATGAGATTGCATTTACAATTAGATAATGACGAAGTCATGAGAACATTGCCAACGGGGGCACGGGCGACGGTGCAGATAATGCCAGAAAATAGTTTGCTGAACTTATTAGCTCATGGGCAGATTAAAGCCATCAGTATGCTGCACTATATCTATTAACATCATACATTTGATAGATGCGCTATTTTAAATATATTACAGCGACACAAGGCAACAATCATGTTACTAAGATTTAATCCCATGACAGCCAATGATTTACGTCAATGTCTACGTATTGCCACTGCTGGCACGATTGGCTTTACTGTGTGCAAACTGTTCGGCTTTAGTAACGGGGTGTTTTATACTGTTACCCCTATGGTATTGCTAGGGCTAGCACCTGTGTTCACCGCCCATGTCGCGCGGCAGGTGTTGGCGTCTTCTGTCACAGCTGGATTAGTGGTAGGCGTTATCGGTGGTTTATTTGGTGGCCATCCAGTCTTAATGACCCTGATTATTTTTGGGGTGTTTGTTGGCTTTTTTACCGCCATGACCCGCGGCAGTTTTTTTCTTTATGGTGCCAATAGTTTACTTAATCTGAGCATCATGCTTAATTTTGCCAGTTACCCTGATACTGATCTAAACGGTCTCATCGGCGCTAATCTCGGCGCCACAATACTGGCAATCATTATCGCCTATATCATGGTCTCGTTAATCCCTGATGTTGAACCCAGAAAATTGCAAAAACCACCAGCAAAATCAGTAAATCGAATGCGACATGAAGTATTACTGGGGGCAACTATCGCCACAGCATCTTTTGTCGTGTTCCAGATATTTAATCTGCAAGACTCTATGTCGGCGCAAGCTGCCACAATTTTATTACTTTATCCGATGCATTTTACTGGGGTATTAAATTATGCCCTTAAACGTGCGATAGGTACCTTTCTTGGAGTGACATTCGGTGTGTTAGCCCAGTTGTTTCTTTATGATTGGTCAGGGCTGTTGATCTTAGTCGTGCCGGTTTTATGGTTTGGGTTAATGCTATTTAGCCAAGTACACGTCAAAGAAAACGTCGGCGCTGGGGTTGGCTTTGGAGCGATGACCACGCTAGGGATTTTATTTGGCCAATACCTCACCCCAGGTAGCGATCTGATATATAGTGCACTTTACCGTATTAGCAGTATTTTGGTTGCCATCGTAGCGACTTTATTACTGTGTTACATCATGCACACTTTACTTAACCGATTTGCTGCAACGCGCTTAAGTTATCAGTAATGCTGATAATGATTAATCGAGCATGGAAAAAAACTGCTTGTGACTCAGCATTAGAAACAATAGGGTCATGTCTTGTCTTTTGTCTCTCATAACAATCACCTGATTCCAGTACGGGATCAGGTACTAGTATTTCAATAAAGCAATTGGAGACACCGTTGAAACTTTTTCCTCTTTGCCATACCTGTAGTTATTCATGATTTGCTAATGTTTACTTTTCCGAAACTCATTTCTGCCCAAAGGTATGCTGGCGGTAGCATGTAACGCAAAAATGCCCTCAATGAAATGAGTTCTATTGCTTGAAAGTCGTGCGCCACTGAACCGGCGATACATGAAAAGCAGATTTAAAGTGCTTTCTAAATACACTGTCAGAGCCAAAACCCGCTTGCTCTGCAATTTGAGGTATCGATAGTTTCGTGGTTTCTAATAGACGTTGGCTAAACACCAAACGTCGATTTTGCAGCCATTCACCAAATGTACAACCATAGGTGGATTTAAACTGGCGTGTAAAGGTACGTTTACTCATCGCGCAGCGCTCAGCGAGTTCATCTAGTGAATGAGACTGATTGAGACTCTGCTCAACCTGCTCAATCACAAGGTTAATACTTGTCTCTGTGAGGGGTTTTATGTTGACTGGTGCTGGTATGTATTGTTGCTGCCCACCATTACGAGATGGTGCAGTCACCATCTTACGAGCGAGATCATTCGCAAGCTCACTACCACACAAACGGCGCACTATGTGCAGACAGCAATCGAGTGAAGCTGCTACTCCAGCAGAGGTGATGATAGTCTCATGTTCAACAAATAGAGGGTTTGGGTCAAAATTCACCTTAGGAAATTGCTGCTGAAATTGTTCGGTAAATGCCCAGTGGCTTGTGGCTCGTTTGCCATCGAGAACGCCAGCACACGCGAGAACATAAGAACCAAGGCAGAGCCCTACCAGCAACTTCCCTTTATCATGATGATCTATTAACGCCTCTAGAAGTCGCTCACTTGGCTCTGGCAGGTCATTTGGCCAGCTTGGAATAATTATAATATCGGCTTCTTGGGTAGCACTTAGATCGCTATCGACCACCACACCAAATCCAGAGCTTGTTTCAAACCGCAAGCTGTTTTCGCTACAGATCCTCAAGTTAAACCGAACCGGCTGACCGAAAAAGATATCTCGAAACACCAGACAGGGCACAGAGAGATGAAAAGCACTGATGCCTTCAAAGGCTATCATAGTAATTTTAATTAACTCGCTTGATTTGTTCATGAGTGTCTCGATTTGCGCGAACGTTGACTTTCAAGACAGTATCATAAGAAGTCGGAAAGTAGCATACTAAATCGTATAGAGAACATGACTTGTTAGTGAGTTTAGAGAGGCATTATGAAGATCCACCACCTACGTAGCGCAACTTTTCTCATTGAATCTGGCGAAACATTTATCCTTATTGATCCTATGTTGGGGAAAAAAGGCTCTATGCCTCCGTTTTCAGTCATTAAGGCTAAGGCCGCGAAAAATCCAACCGTTGAGATGCCAAGTAATGCCGATGAGCTACTAAACAAGGTTACTCATACCTTAATTACTCACAGTCAAACACTTGGTATCAAGGCATTACAACATGGAGATCACCTAGATCCGGCAGGTGAGACGTTTTTAACAAGTCGTAATATCCCAGTTGCGACACCAGCCAAAGATAAGGCTTACCTAGAAAAATACGACTTAACGGTAAATTGGGGAATTGAAGACTGGCAAACTATCGACTTTCTAGACGGAAAGCTCACCGCGGTTCCGGCTTTGCACGGCCATGGATGGATTCACAAGGTAATGGCTAATGGTGTTGGATTTTTCTTGGAGCTCCCCAATGAGCCTTCTATTTACATTAGCGGTGATACAGTTCTAACCGATGATGTAAAACGAGCGTTGACTGAGTTGAAACCTGATATCACAGTAGTCGCGGCAGGTCGTGCTCGTATGGACGTTGGTCAACCGTTATTGATGTCTATTGATGAAGTGATGGAGTTTATCCGTCTTTCCCCTAACAAGGTGATTGCGAACCATATGGAGGCACTAAACCACTGTGCAGTGACTCGACCAATTCTTAAAGAAGCAATTGATAAAAACGGTTTGTCAGATAAAGTCCTTATTCCTGCTGATGGTGAGACCTTGGAGTTTTAGATACCTGAACTAATCCGATGACTCTCGATTTAAGTAAATAATCTAAATGATTTTTGTCCAAAAATGAGTTTAGTGGTTAGTGTATGATTGTGTGAACAGGTGAAATCGAACCACGATTTTGTCAGACTGAGTATGAACCAGTACATATAAAGTTAGATAAAAATATAGTAGAGACCACCAATTTTTGGTGATCTAATTTTTTCATTTAGCACCTGAACTCTTACAGAAAAATTAGATCTACATGTAAAAGTTAGATAAATGGCTTCTAGCCCTCGTTGTGTAAGGGGTTTCTAACTTTTAAGTCTAACTTTAAGTTAAGTGTGCTTTTTTGTAACGTCTGAAA
>NZ_JBFRSC010000092.1:1795-2592 GCF_041473335.1 Vibrio sp. 10N.222.55.C7 | reverse complement strand
GGCTTCTAAAGCTACTAATTACACTATAGGTAAGAAGAAAAAATTAGATAATAAGTTTAAAAATAAAAATAAAGATAAAAACAAAACAAGTAGTGTGGATGAACTGATCCACTGCTTAGATAACAATGATGAAGTTAAGAGGTTTTAACTATGGAAAATAAAGAAATGAGATTAAGAATTAAAGATCATGATGTTAAAAAGGAAATAGCCCTTTTAGCTGAAGAATGGAACTGCTCAAACACACAAGCTGTAATGAATCTTGTAGCTATTTCCATCAGTAACCGATTGAAAGCAGAGAGCTCCCATTAACAGTAACAAGCCCATAGGAGGCTATTATGACCCAATTTGATATAACCAAATCTATACTCAATGTCAGTCCTAAATCTATCGGACTTACTAATACTCAAAAAAATATCTTACTCCATCTATCCTTTTACTTTGGACAGCATTTTGATACCGAATATGGTGGATCTTTTATCTGCTTCCCTAGTGTCTCCACCATCTCTCTAAAGTGTGGTTCTAAGAGTGATGATGTAAGTAAAGCCTTGCATAAATGCGAAGAGTTAGGGTATTTGAGGATTGTGAAAAGGACTACAGAAGGTGGTAAGAACTTGTCTAACATCTACGTATGGCTTGGTATTAGCGAAAGTGTACCGACAGTTAAAGAAACAAAAGAAGAATCACCACCCATGATTGAGCTTAAGAAAACAGCTTCAGATTACGGAATTTCAAGAGCTACTCCTGAGCATATAGATGATGGAAAACCATATTAAAACTTAGTACCCCCTTTTTAGTGG
>NZ_JBFRSC010000092.1:0-1054 GCF_041473335.1 Vibrio sp. 10N.222.55.C7 | reverse complement strand
TACCCCCTTTTTAGTGGGGATGGATACCCCCCAAAAAGTGGTACAAACAAACTAGTTAAACAAACTAACTTAACAAACTATATAGGAGGCTTACGCCTCTAAAAGCACAATGAAAAGAAAAGGAAGCATTACGTTAGTAATCATTCATCAAAGAGCCTAACACCCCTTTTATCATTGGGTTTTAAGCTACCTAATTACCTCCCTGATTTAAATTTCAGATTTTTGATAAACATTGTTGACATCATTACACCAGATTTTTAAAGTAGCCCCTGTCAGCCAAGGTAGGCAGACAAAGAAGGATGCTAGTCCTTCTTGTTTTTCAATGTAAGTCATTGATATTTTTAAGTTATGGATTAACTAGATCTACAAGTAAACCCATTGGGTAGCTTGTGGTTTTCTGTTAATTCTACTTGGATTTTATTATGACTACGCTACATGAAAAACTTACTAAATCAGTAAATAGAGCCCTCTCAAAGGGTTCGATCAAAGCTCATGCTAGAGCTATCCCCCAATCAATCAAACTTAACTCAGAGACAGTATCAATCACTGTAGATGGTCACATCTGTACCTTATCTGTCTCTAATCACTCTGCTTCATTCCCCCTTACTAGTCACTGGAAATCAGGCTCTCTATACGCCCACTGGATTCGTCTAAACAAAGCTCTAATTGAATTAGATAGCTTAGTTTGTCGTACCCCAAATAAAGAGGAACTTGCTGAAGCATTTGGTAAGTCTTTTCTTGAGCGACTAGTGGCAAAAGGGAAAGTGAGACCAACTCAAACTATTTATAAAGGTAAATAAATTATGTCTACTTCAAATCTTACTCAAACCCTAGGTAATCGCTTTCTAGATGCTGGTTATTGGCTGAACCTTGATGAACACGCTAATGCTTACATCAATGACAACTTATCTAGTTACTTAGAAGATCCTGCATCTTGTTCAGAGCATCTACTCCATGCGATTGCAGAATATTGCACACCTCTTGCTCACTGGGATGACGTTAAACTCACCCTTGAACTAGATGAGAACCTAGATTGTAGTGGTCAACTGATATT
>NZ_JBFRSC010000091.1:0-316 GCF_041473335.1 Vibrio sp. 10N.222.55.C7 | reverse complement strand
ATTCTTCGTGTTTGAACGGAAAGTTCAACAGGAACACCGAGCAACATGGCCTCTTTTACATGACGCCATTGATACTCATGAATAGCCTCGGCCTCGAGACCACAAAGGCACTTAGCCTCAGAGTTAGGTTTAAGAGTCAGGGTAATAAGTGATGCTGTCTGGTGAGACTTTACTATTTGAAAGCCTTCCCAGAATGAAGATAGGAAAGTATGATTCGGCATGAAAACGGTAGTTTGTGTATGATTTTTGTTTGGCGACTAAACCATATCACTTACTACCGTTTTTGTTTTTAGTTCCCGCTAATCCGCGATGAACC
>NZ_JBFRSC010000090.1:0-218 GCF_041473335.1 Vibrio sp. 10N.222.55.C7 | reverse complement strand
GCGCTTGAACTTCAAGGTCAAAAGCCGTATTCATGTCCATCGCGACCGCTTCGATATTATTGCCATGCTTGCCTAACAGCTCGAAGAACGGTCGTATGTCCTTGCGGCTACGGCCTAACCCTATCCAAATGACTTGGTGAGTCTTAGCGTCAGCAATGACCGTGGCATACCGATGTCCTTTAAAGATAGCGAACTCATCCATGACGAGTTGCCTTAGC
>NZ_JBFRSC010000089.1:1039-4175 GCF_041473335.1 Vibrio sp. 10N.222.55.C7 | reverse complement strand
CACTGTGCAGTGACTCGACCAATTCTTAAAGAAGCAATTGATAAAAACGGTTTGTCAGATAAAGTCCTTATTCCTGCTGATGGTGAGACCTTGGAGTTTTAGATACCTGAACTAATCCGATGACTCTCGATTTAAGTAAATAATCTAAATGATTTTTGTCCAAAAGCTTCTCGGATTGAATTTTTACCCGTGGCACTTTCTAACTCGAAAGTGCCCCGTTATCTTTTAGTTAAATCTATCAACAGAATAAACCAAGCCACGTGATAACCTAGTTTTTCTAATCTGAATTATGTCAGCAGCCACCGTCCAATATTTGAATCGTTTTACTTAGAACTCAAAATCTTCCCACAATTTTCGAACTGAGCTATTAGGGTCATTGACCTGTTTCGATTTAACATCAAATTGCATTGTTGGTCGTTCCGCTAAGTTGTATGGAGACCAATCAGCTTTGCTTGTCTTGATGAATGTAAGCCATTGGCTATGCATGGTGTTAATAAGTTCAATCGGAGGTTGTGAGCCGACAAATCTTTTTGCTTGTTCATTGTCAGTGGTATTAAATACAAAAGGCACGTCAACAAAGTGTGCGGCTCCTAAATGACCATCAAATACAGGTGACATCCAAGAAAAGTTATAATGCCAAACTTTGTTGTCGTTTTTAGTTAACTGTTGAGCAATGTGAAGTGCTGGCATTTTAAACGTAAAATCAGATTGGATGTCGGCAAAAGTGTCTCCAATAGTTTTTCCATTGTCTTTTGTTGAATACACATCAGCAGGGCGGCCTTCCAGTGACAAGTCAGACAATAGTAGCGACATCGTTTTTTCGGTCGTATTGTTTACGGCATCACTTGGTACAAGGTACAGTCGTGACTCTTGATCGGTGCTACCAACGATGACCGGAATAGAAGGAGAAGCTTTAGTGAGATCTTTCATTGGAGACTCGACAATGATATCGCCATCAACAACGGGCAAAAATGCGGTGCCTCCCCATGATATCATTCCCCATTTGTTGCGATCTTGTATCGTATAACCCATATCAATAACGTTCTTAACTAATTCAGGAAATGGAATGGTCGATAAGCCTTTAACGGTGGCTGGAATATTCAGTTTTTTGGTATAGCTTTGTGTGATTTGCTGAGCTTCTTTCTGAGTTAAAAATGCCATTGGAGGACTTTGCATAATAGCTTTCTGGAATAGGCCTTCTGCTTTTTCGGTACCCAATAAAATGGCAACACTTTCTGCCCCAGCAGATTGACCTGCAACAGTAACTTGGCTAGGGTCTCCACCAAAATCTTCGATGTTATTTTGTACCCACTCAAGAGCCATGATCTGATCAAGAATGCCGCGATTATCCGGTGCGCCCTCAAGGTGCATAAAACCATCAACGCCTACACGATAATTGATCGTTACAACAATCACGTCATTCTGAGCAAAGCTTGTTCCGTCGTAGGCTAACTCTGCCGCATCTTCTCGGATGAATGCGCCGCCAGGGATCCACACCATGACTGGCAGTTTTTTATTTGATGCCTTGTTGTTGGTAGCTACGGCGTTCATAGGTGTCCAAATGTTCAGAGTTAGATCATCGGGAGCCCCCACCAAGGTGGTGTTTTTATCTCGGCTAGGCTGTGGGACAGGTTGACCTGCTTTTGTTGCATCTAATACTCCGCTCCAAGTTTCGTATGCTTGCGGTGCTCGAAATCGGCGATCTGCCGTAAAAGGGTTTTTCGCATATGGGACGTCATAAAATGTGGCTACGCCATCATGGTTGTTTCCCATAAGTTTACCAGACTTAATGATTGCTACCGTTGAGTTTTCAGCATTTTGAGTGTGGGCAAATAGTGCATTACTTTGAATTAAACCTGCACTGAGGCATGCGACTAGTACCATTGTTTTTTTCATTTCATTCGGCTCGGTATTGGAATAGAAGGTCAGTATAAAACCTAGTTTGAAGTTGATATATATGCTATACGTCAATAGATTGTTGCATAAATCGAACTATTGAGGGTGTATGGATAGAATTGTTTCAATGGAAGTTTTCGTTTCTACTGTCGATCTAGGAAGCCTGACGGCAGCATCTGAGGCTTTAGGAATGTCACGATCCATGGCGACTAGGCATATAACCGCGTTGGAAAAGTCTTTAGGTGTATGTTTACTATATCGCTCAACAAGAAGCTTAGGTATCACTAACGCCGGTCGTGATTTATTGCCTTTCTGCCAGAATATTTTAGAGCAGAATGCCCAACTATATAACTTAGCCCAAGAGCAGCACTCTCAACCTAAAGGAAGAATTTCACTGGTTACTAGCATTTCGTTTGGTCAGGGTTATCTTGCCCAAGCTATTGAACAATTCATGCTTAAGTACCCTGACATAGAAGTCGATCTCACGCTGTCGAATCAGTCACTGGATTTGATAAAACATGGGGTTGATATGGCAATCGAGTTGAGTAATGACCTGCTCGAATCTTTAATTGGAAAGAAATTGGCTGATTGTCCATCGGTGGTTTGCGCTTCCCCTCAGTATCTAGCAGAACATGGGGCTCCTTTATCTCCCGAAGATTTACTCGATCACAATTGCTTGATCCACAAACGAATAGGCAATGATTGGCTGTTTGTTTCTAAAGCCGGTTCTAAATCTGCTCAGCCTATTAATGTAACGGTCACAAGTAACTACTCTGTAAATGATAGTTCCATACTTCTTAATGCAGCGATTAATGGCAAAGGTATAGCGTGTTTACCTCTGCCTTTTATTGCAATCGACATACAAGCAGGGACTTTGACTATCTTGTTGAAAGACTTTGAAGTCAATCCAATTGGCATATGGGCTCTGTATCCTTCAAGGCAATATCAACCCAAACTACATCGACACTTGTTGGACTTTTTGCAAGAAGATTTATCAATTAAGCATGATCATATGCGAAATATTGATTCATGAAGCTATGTTGGTAATGAAACCAAGCAATAATGTATCCTACCTAATCGGTTAGTTACTTCTAAAGTTTTCGTAATATCAACATGTAATGAATGAGTTAATTTGGACTGCTGCATAATTGCTGCCCGTAGAGTTGCGATACTAGAAGTTATGTGAAAGTTCAGCGTGTCTGATGGTTCGTAACTCAGAATGGCGTTGTTGCCTAAATTA
>NZ_JBFRSC010000089.1:0-130 GCF_041473335.1 Vibrio sp. 10N.222.55.C7 | reverse complement strand
GATACAGCGATTGAAACCGCATTGATGATTAAGGGCATCTTCTCTCTTCCTTTACGTGCTCTTCAAGGCTTTATCGACTCTATCTTTGAGCTATTAGATGTTCCACTAATGTCCCCTGACTACACCTGTA
>NZ_JBFRSC010000088.1:0-3226 GCF_041473335.1 Vibrio sp. 10N.222.55.C7 | reverse complement strand
TGATATCGACGCACTCCTGCCTTGGAACTTCAAACACTGACAAGTCGCCCCGTGGGTTCATGGGGCGGATACAAAAAAGGAGCACATTTAGTGCTCCAAAAGTATAAGAACAGTGTATCATTTGCTGATTAAGCTGTGGCGAACTGATAAGTACGATATCCGCCAATCAGGTTACGGGCTTTGAAACCACTGTTTACTAATTGGCGATACGCAACGTTACCGCGTAACCCAACTTGACAGTAGATAACAATCTCCTTGTCTTTAGGTAGTTCGTCCATACGCTGGCGCAGTTGGTCGACAGGAATGTTGATTGCGCCTTCAATAAAGCCACCATTTTCTAGTTCGCTAGGGTTACGAACATCGAGTAGGAGTTGGTTGTCGCTTAATGTTGCAATCTCATCGAAATGAATAGGTGTCGCGTCACCTTTAATAATATTGTTGGCAACAAATGCGGCTTGGTTAATCACGTCCTTGGCACTCCCGTAAGGTGGTGCATAGGTTAATTCAAGGTGTTGAAGCTGATCAACGGTCATACCTGCACGTTGAGCTACTGCCATAACATCAATGCGTTTATCAACGCCATCTTTACCGACGGCTTGCGCACCTAGTATTTTCCCTGTCTTAGGGGCGAATAACATCTTGAACGAGACAATCTCAGCGCCAGGATAGTAGCTAGCGTGGCTTGCGGTATGCACATAGACTTTTTCATAGTCGACGCCTTCACGCTTCAACTGTTTTTCGTTTTTCCCTGTTGAGGCAACGGCTAGGTCAAAAATCTTACAGATAGCTGTGCCCTGTGTACCTTGATAGATTTCATTGCGTCCGAGCATGTTGTCGGCAGCCATACGACCTTGACGGTTAGCAGGGCCAGCAAGCGGAACTAGAGTTTGTGCACCTGTGACAAAGTCTTTTTCTTCGACCACATCACCCACAGCGTAGATGCTAGGATCGCTAGTCTGCATCATTTCATTGGTGTAGATACCACCTAGTTCGCCAATTTGAAGTCCTGCTTCTTTTGCTAACTTAGTCTCAGGACGCACACCGATAGCCATGATTAAGATATCAGTAGTTAATGACTCGCCATTATTAAGTGTTAATTCTAATTCACCCTCTATGTGTTGGTGCTTCTCGCTCTCGCCTGAATCAAAACTTGCGATGTGTTCGTTAGGTATATATTTCACAGACTCAAGCGCGACGCCGAGTTTTAGGTCGATGCCTTTGTCACGAATCTCCGCATGGGCAAAGCCGGCCATTTCCCGGTCTACTGGCGTCATTACTTGGTCAGCCATCTCAATCAACGAAGTCTTGATCCCAAGCTGATGAAACGCTTCCATCATTTCCAAGCCGATAAAGCCACCGCCAACAACTGTCGCGTGCTCAGGTTTATTCATTTGGATTGTTTCGATGATGCGATCCATATCTGGAATATTGCGTAGTGAATGGGTGAGGGGGTTATCGATTCCTGAGATGGGAGGAACGACGGCACCGGCTCCAGGGCTGAGTAATAAGAAGTCGTAACTCTCGCTGTAGTGATTACCATCAACAAGATTTTTGACTGTAACGGTTTTATTGGTGCGATCAATAGAGGTAACTTCGTTCATCACTCGTGCGTCAACGTTGAAGCGAGCTAAGAAGCTTTCAGGTGTTTGTAACAGAAGCTTGCTTCTATCCTCGATATCGCCACCTATGTGGTATGGCAATCCACAGTTGGCAAAAGAGACGAATGGTCCTCGTTCAAACATTATGATTTCGGCTTCTTCACTAAGACGACGAGCGCGTGCAGCAGCTGAAGCACCTCCAGCTACGCCACCGATGATTACAATTTTAGTCATACGTTTACCTATTACTGTCTCTAAGTTTAACTATACAAATTGCCGAGCATAGAGCTTGTATCTTCTTAATGATCAGTACTGGCTGGTCGCCGGCGATTGAGTAGTTTTCGAAATACCTAGATACTATAAAGATGTAAATTAGCATTGTCTAATATTTATTTTAAAGCTATCACCTCGGGATTGAGCGTTTGGTCCAAGGGCTGTGATTAGACTAAAGCACGCTAGTAAAGGTAATACGCGTTAGCGAGTCGAGTACAGGTTAGCCAAATTAACTGTCATGAGCATAATGAACAGGATCATGGATGTGCTGACTGATTACGTTCTTCAGATCTTGTTCATACAGATCTAGCCAGGCATAACGCTCGCGATACAACTTACGCTTTTGACGTTTTAGAGCTTCAAGATCTTTCCTGTTCGGGTTTGTCGGGAGACGATAGAAATAGTTATCATGCACCTGTCCATCGTGCTCTTCCCACAGACTGTCGTATTTAAGGCTGATGTCTTTGTTTTTCTTACCGTAGCGTAATGAGTTCGAGACATGACCAGACTCTTTTACCGCATAGATATTGTCGATACCCAAGTTAATAGCGAGCAGTCGTAGTGTTTCTACCATGAAGGATTTAGGTCTTAAACCGTAAAAAGCTTTGGTGAATGTGCGGCTAAATCCATTGTCATTGGCGCCACCCTGTATACCGCCGATGTAGATGTTGTTGTCGAAAACAGTAAACGAAATGGTATACATTTTTTCGAGTTGAGAGTTGGTCAATGAAATTGTCAGTTCACCTTCTTTTCTCGCGTTTCTTTCGAAGCTGAGATTAACCAGATAAACGTTGTCATCTATCTCAAGTTTTAAAAGATTGAGCCTTTCGTTATAGATTTGGTGTCTAGCTTCTGTTGCGAAGGTGTTTTCAAACCAGTCGTAGTGTTTGGATAAGATATCGATCTTTTCTTTATTGCTAAAGCCAGTACATAAGTAGGGAGTCACAAATTTAGAAAGGAAGTTGGGTTGCTTGATAAATAATAACTTTCTCTCTTCAGAGTTGAAATTATTACTCATTTTTCGAGTAGCTGAATAATAAAACAGGGCTCGAATAGTAAACTTAACTATCGCTTTGTACTTACCCTTATTTTTATGGGTATTTGCTTCAATCCCCATGCGAACGACATTCATAATCACCTCAAAGAAGAAGGATTGCTCGAACATAGTCGTGTCATGAACCCTTCCAATAATCTCACCAATAACAAGAAAATGATGATAGTGAAAAAGGTGATTTGGGTAAGTATGGATATGTATAGCTATGTAACTCAATCAGTTACTTAGCGTTCAGATTTTGGACAGATGTGTTTGTCGCTTTAGTGGGGAGGGGTATCAATGTTATACCAATTAAAGTAAA
>NZ_JBFRSC010000087.1:0-1049 GCF_041473335.1 Vibrio sp. 10N.222.55.C7 | reverse complement strand
GCAGGAGTGCGTCGATATCAGGCTCAGCTTTCGCCAGCTCTTTCATGCACTTGACCATGTAGTCGTAGAGGATAAGACCGTTGGCTTTCGCGGTCTCGATGATGCTGTAAAGCATCGCGCTCGCATCAGCACCGTTTGGTGTGTTAGAGAACAGCCAGTTCTTCCTGCCAATGACCAGTGGTTTAATTGCGCGTTCAGCGCGATTATTATCAATAGATAAGTGACCATCGTCGATATAACGAATAAGCTTTGACCACTGCCCAAGCGTATATTTTATCGCTTTGCCTAGTGGGCTAGAGCCAATCACCTTCTGGGTCGTCATCCATTGGTAAAGCTCATCCAGTATCGGCTTGGCAAGCGCTTGACGCTCTGCTTTTCGCTCTTGGGCAGGCGCACCTTTTAAGCGTGATTCTATCCCGTAGAGTTTTTGGATTTTAGCCAGCGCCTTATCAGCCTTGCCTGATTTACCTTTCCCTTGAAGCTTCTTCGCATCCATGAACTTGCGACGAGCATGCGCTAAGCACCCTACATTGGTGACGTGATGCAGACCACCATAAGCCGCGTAGCCATCGGTTTGTAGATAACCGTTGTAGTCACCTAAAAAGTCCACGGGACACGCCCTCGCGCGACTGTTTTGATAGTTGTACAAGGCAATATTTTTCACATTCGGCAGTGCCGATTCGGGTGAGTCAGCGCCTGAGCAGTAGAGCCACATATAACACTTCTTCTCTTCTTTGAGCACATTGAGCGGCGTTTCATCCGCCTGAACCACCACTTGTTGAAGCAGGTTCTCCTTCAAGGCCGCATACAGCGGGGCGAACTTCTCACTGACTTGGATAACCCACCTTGCCATGGTGGTGCGTGATAGCTCGATACCCGACTGGGTAAACAGCGATTCTTGGCGATAAAGTGGCATCGCGTATTGGTATTTGCCAAGAATGATGTTGGTCAGCAAGCTTTCTGTGGCGAAGCTTTTAGGGATGAGACTCTGAGGGGATGGCTTCTGAACGATACGGCTGCTGTCATCTGTTTTCTCGCACTGGCGGCAA
>NZ_JBFRSC010000086.1:0-1341 GCF_041473335.1 Vibrio sp. 10N.222.55.C7 | reverse complement strand
CCCCCTAAGATGTATGGACTCTCTCCCTTCGGGGAGCTACATTGAAATTTCATACCAGCAGTGACAGTCAGGGTTCATATTATGGAAAAAGACAATATTATTGCGATTGACCTAGCCAAAAGTGTTTTCCAAGTTTGTAAGGTTAGCCCTAGAGGTAAAATCATTTATAACAGGGAAGTATCAAGAAAACGATTAAAAGAGCTTTTAGTAAAGGAAACGAAGTCTTTGGTTGCGATGGAAGCCTGCGCTACTGCACATTATTGGGCTCGTTATGCTGAACGTGCTGGCCATCAAGTAAAGGTCATCAATGCTAGAATTGTTAAGGGATTTCAGACAAAACAGAAAACCGATAAAAATGATGCCATTGCGATAGCAACAGCTGCGCCCCTAGAACACATCCAAAGTGTACGTATTCAATCGGTGGAAGAGCAGGCAATGCAATCAACAGAACGAGCAAGAAGTTTAGCGCTTACTCATGTGATTGCTCAAAGTAACCAGATACGTGGTTTGTTATTAGAGTTTGGAATTGTTATTCCACAAGGCATTAATTCTTTACGTCTAAACCTTCCTATGATTTTAGAAGACGCTGAAAATGATTTGCCTGATAGTTTTAGACAAATTGTTATGAGTCTATGGGAGCATTTAGAAGTGCAGATAGAACATGCCGACGCAATAACATCTTCTTTGAAAGGGACTATTGAATCAAATCAAGTGTGCCAAAAGTTAATGAAACTTGAAGGTGTAGGCCCTATTGGTGCTTTAGGTTTGTCTTTGAGATTAGGCAAGGGCGAGCACTACTCTAATGGGCGTAATGCAGCGGCTAGCATAGGATTAACACCAAAGCAGCATAGTTCTGGTGGGAAAGAACACATTGGGCATATTTCTAAACAATGTGCAGACAAGCGACTCCGAGCCACGTTATATCAAGGGGCGCTTTCTGTTGTTAGTTTGGTTGTTAATCGTCCACCTAAAACACATAAAGAGCAATGGCTTAAGGCTTTGATAGCTAGAAGAGGAAAGAAAGTAGCAGCAATAGCCCTAGCAAACAAAACTGTTCGAACCGCTTTTGCTATCTTGAAATCTGATTCAGAATACGAGCCAGAAGTCATAGTTTAAAAGGTGTCCAGTCAACAAAGATCGACAGTAAAACAGGTAAGACCAACCAATAAAAGTCAGCTCGGTTCTAGGGTAATAAAATACCGTCCCTAAGATTTTGACCTATTGGTGCGATTACATTTTAGGGCGAGGTAGCTCCTCATAGTAGCCCGTATATAAGAACGCATCTAACATGTTTTACTAGAAAGATTTGATTGACGACAGCCGAGAGTCCATATAAGAACC
>NZ_JBFRSC010000085.1:0-253 GCF_041473335.1 Vibrio sp. 10N.222.55.C7 | reverse complement strand
CCATGACGAGTTGCCTTAGCCCCTCCCATTTCACTGACGGTACCACTTGGCGAAGTCGGCGTTTATCTATCTCTTTAATGGTGTGCCAATGTACGCTTGTTAACTGGGAGATATGCTTAATGGGAAGAAGAGGCAGCAGTTGTTCTATATAACTTTTTAAGCGCTTCGTTATACGAGCATAAGGCTCTAACCAAGATAGAGACTCTGTTTTTATGCCGCAGTCACGACACTTGATTCTTCGTGTTTGAACGGA
>NZ_JBFRSC010000084.1:0-253 GCF_041473335.1 Vibrio sp. 10N.222.55.C7 | reverse complement strand
CCATGACGAGTTGCCTTAGCTCTTCCCATTTCACTGACGGTACAACTTGTCGAAGTCGGCGTTTATCTATCTCTTTAATGGTGTGCCAATGTACGCTCGTTAACTGGGAGATATGCTTAATGGGAAGAAGAGGCAGCAGTTGTTCTATATAACTTTTTAGGCGCTTCGTGATGCGAGCATAAGGCTCTAGCCAAGATAGAGACTCTGTTTTTATGCCGCAGTCACGACACTTAATTCTTCGTGTTTGAACGGA
>NZ_JBFRSC010000083.1:0-5809 GCF_041473335.1 Vibrio sp. 10N.222.55.C7 | reverse complement strand
AGCTAAGGACGCACGGTTTTTGATATTAATTCTCGACGAACGATTTATCAATATCAGGATTCACATTCTTATAAGAACTAAACCCTAAATAATGGCGCGCTCTGGAGGATTCGAACCTCCGACCGCCTGGTTCGTAGCCAGGTACTCTATCCAGCTGAGCTAAGAGCGCACGGTTTTAGTATCAACTTAGTCAATACAAGGACTTTCATTCTTAAAAGAAATAAACCCTTAAATAGTGGCGCGTCCTGGAGGATTCGAACCTCCGACCGCCTGGTTCGTAGCCAGGTACTCTATCCAGCTGAGCTAAGGACGCACGGTGTTCATTCATTAAGAATGAAGTTGTGAAATATATCACATTCTTCTTGCTACGAAGAAAAAAAAAGGCCATCGGCCTGTAATGAATGGCGGTGAGGGAGGGATTCGAACCCTCGATGCAGCTACAAACCACATACTCCCTTAGCAGGGGAGCGCCTTCGGCCACTCGGCCACCTCACCTAATTCATTATTCTCAAATCACTTACAAGTAAGAGAAGAGAGAATGGCGCGTCCTGGAGGATTCGAACCTCCGACCGCCTGGTTCGTAGCCAGGTACTCTATCCAGCTGAGCTAAGGACGCACATTTACATTGTCTAAATTGCTAATTTTAGACTCGCAAGAAATGGCGGTGAGGGAGGGATTCGAACCCTCGATGCAGCTACAAACCACATACTCCCTTAGCAGGGGAGCGCCTTCGGCCTCTCGGCCACCTCACCGTCTTGCGGAGGCACATATTACGTTTTACCGAAAATATGTCAAACACTTTATTGAAAAAAATTGGACAAAAACACTCAACCGTTTGCTATTTAATCAAAGCGCTTGCAAATTGAACTTATAAGATTCAAATCGCGCTTTTTCCCTTAAAAATTAAGGTGAAAGATTGGCAATAATAAACAGCCGAAAACAATTATCTAATTTCTCCAGCAGCAAGTGCTACCGCTGATGGCACAATACTACGGGATGCGTATTTTCGCCATAGGGGAAGCGAATAAATCTTGAGTTTTGCCAAACAAAATACAGAGCAACAGTTCTGTTCAACCTTGTCTGTATCTCGCAGCATCACAAAGCATTCACTTCACCACTTTGAGACCGATCCGTTATCCAACCCATCTATGTCCCAATCAGTGTTTCGGTTCCCCAAGATCAAAAAAGGCTAGCAACAATGCTAACCTCTTCTCTACGCAAAAGTATTAGTAGTTGCCAGATGCAACGTTACCATTACCTTTTTCAGCTTGAATGCGCATGTAGATCTCTTCACGGTGAACAGATACTTCTTTAGGTGCGTTAACACCGATACGTACTTGGTTACCTTTAACGCCTAGTACAGTAACTGTTACTTCATCACCAATCATCAGTGTTTCGCCAACGCGGCGAGTCAAAATTAGCATTCTTTGCTCCTTGAGTAATCTCTAAATTTATCTAGCTACGAGAGCATTATCCAACAAAAGTTATATTTTCGTAAACTATCGATTGAGTTTATTTAACCAAAATGCACTTCTTTTTTAGGATAACCCTGTGTTTCACGCGCTACGATGTATGCATTGTGTAATATGTTAGCAGCCATATCGACTTGCGTTGGTGATATCACCAAAGTTAAAGACTGCTGCTGCAATAAGTGATGCTGTACATCAATTTCGCCTTCAGACAACAATCCATGTGAACTGACCACAATTTCTTGTGTTCGGCTTCCTACCACAGTTAACAAACTAACCTGTTCACTATTACGGATTTTCTCAGCAAAAACTAGTTTTAATTTGGCACTTATGTCTTGTTTAATAATGAGTGCTGCCCGTTCTGTTTCCTCGATCACACTACAGACTTCGATCCCCAACAGTTGGCAATGTGAAATGAAAGACGGTAAATCTTCATTCAAACACTCGATACGCACCATATCTCTTTGGATGGCGATGCCAGCAATATCATTCAAACACTGATTACCCGCGATCAATGTGCCCTCGCCTTGTTCAAAGCTTGAAAGCACTCGCAATGACACGTTGTGCTGCCATGCATACTGAACACAAGGAAGGTGCAATACCTTAGCGCCTCGGCGAGCCATCTCTTCCATAGAAGGAAAGTCTAAAGTATCTAATTTCTGAGATTGTTTTACGACTCTAGGGTCACAAGAGTAAACACCATCTACATCAGTATAGATCTGGCATTCTTTCGCCTGCAAGGCACCTGCAAGCGCGACCGCTGTAGTATCTGAACCACCGCGGCCTAATGTCGTGATATCACCTTTCGCATTGAATCCTTGAAAGCCTGCAACAATAACAATCTGGTTGTCATCTAGCAGAGCTTGAATCGGAGCAGTATCAATACGCTCAATCGCCGCATTATTATGATTAGAATCCGTGTGTATCTTGGCTTGATAGCCAGTCATCGATGTCGCTTCATAACCTAACTTGTGTAACGTCATTGCTAACAAGGCCATGGAAACTTGCTCGCCAGCCGTTAACAACACATCCAGTTCTCTAGCGTTTGGTACGCTATCAACTTGCGTGGCTAAATTAACTAACCGATTTGTTTCACCAGACATAGCAGAAACGACAACCACGATCTGGTTCCCTTCATTTTTCGCTTCAATGATTTTTTCTGCTACATGATGGATTCGTTCAATTGAACCCACCGACGTTCCACCAAATTTCTGCACGATAAGAGGCATTTTCACCCGTCCTCACCTTCCCAAGACCAATGTCTATATATGACAAAAAAACACATACTCCGCGTCAGGGCGAAGCAATAAAAAATTAACCAAGGAGTCTAACGCCACCATTAGACTTCTTGGTTAATCTCAATCAAACCTTGTTTAAACACACTTCCAATAGGCAAAATAAAAGATGCCCAATCAACTGATTGGGCATCTTTGTATCAATTACTTAAGCTTAAAGACGCTCTTCTAGCCAAGTACGCACAGATTTAAGCGCTTCTGGCAGTGCTGCAACGTCTGTACCGCCCGCTTGAGCCATATCTGGACGACCGCCGCCTTTACCGCCAACTTGCTCAGCAACCATCTTGACGAGATCACCCGCTTTTACTTTGCCGATTAGGTCTTTGGTTACACCAGCAATCAAGCCAACTTTACCGTCTGCTACGTTCGCGATCAGGATGATGCCGCTACCTACTTGGTTTTTAGCGTTATCAACCATAGTACGTAGGTTCTTGTTGTCTGCGCCTTCAATTGCAGCAACCAAAACTTTAGTACCAGAGATGTCTTCTACTTTGCCCATGATGTTTGCGCTTTCTGCAGCAGCCATCTTTTCTTTAAGCAGTTGGATTTCTTTCTCTAGCGATTTCGCTTTCTTAGCTGATTCAGCAAGTTTCTCTTCGTAAGCGTTAGCCTGAGCTTCTACTGCATCTAGTGCAGCTTCACCTGTTACCGCTTCAATACGACGAATACCCGCAGCAATACCACCTTCAGAAGTGATCTTGAATAGGCCGATATCACCTGTGTTTGAAGCGTGGATACCACCACAAAGTTCAGTAGAGAAGTCGCCCATAGATAGAACGCGAACTTCATCATCGTACTTCTCGCCAAACAGTGCCATTGCACCTTTTTCTTTCGCTGACTCGATGTCCATGATGTTCGTTTCAATCACATGGTTCTTACGAACTTGTGCGTTAACTAGACGCTCTACTTCTTTAATCTGTGCTGGTGTTACCGCTTCAAGGTTAGAGAAGTCAAAACGTAGGTTGTCTGGCTTAACTAAAGAACCTTTCTGAGCAACGTGCTCACCTAGCACTTCGCGCAATGCAGAGTGAAGTAAGTGAGTGGCAGAGTGGTTTAGTGAGATAGCAGCTCGACGCTCAGCGTCAACCGTTGCTTCTACTTTATCGCCCTTAGCAAATACACCTTCAACTAGCTCACCGTGGTGCGCAAATGCGTTACCTAGCTTCTGAGTGTCTTGTACTTTGAAAAGACCCGACGCTGTTTTTAGTGTACCAGCATCACCACATTGACCGCCTGACTCAGCGTAGAATGGTGTCTCTTCAAGGATGATGATTGCTTTGTCGCCAGCCGATAGTGAAGCAACCTCTTCGCCGTCAACGAATAGCGCAGAGATTTCACCAGCACCTTCAGTTGCTGTGTAACCACAGAACTCAGTGTTGGTGTCTACTTTGATTGTCGCGTTGTAATCCGTGCCGAATTGGCCTGCTTCACGTGCACGCTTACGCTGTGCTTCCATCGCCTTCTCAAAGCCTTCTTCATCGATAGTAAAATCGCGTTCGCGAGCTACATCGTTAGTAAGGTCAGCTGGGAAGCCGTATGTATCGTAAAGTTTGAAAACTGTTTCGCCGTCAAGCTCTTTGCCTTCAAGTGCATCTAGTGCGTCATTAAGAATAACCATGCCGCGCTCTAGCGTACGACCAAAGTTCTCTTCCTCAATGCGAAGTACTTTTTCAACCAGCTCTTGCTGTTTCTTAAGTTCATCTGCCGCAGAGCCCATCACTTCAGCCAGTACGCCCACAAGTTTGTGGAAGAACACGCCTTGTGCGCCAAGCTTGTTACCGTGACGAACTGCACGACGGATGATACGACGTAGAACGTAGCCACGACCTTCGTTTGAAGGCATAACACCGTCAGCAATTAGGAATGAACAAGAACGGATGTGGTCAGCAATAACGCGTAGCGATTGGTTAGATAGATCGTCATGACCAACAACTTCCGCAGTCGCTTTGATTAGCTTTTGGAATACATCAATTTCGTAGTTAGAGTGAACGCCCTGCATGATTGCAGAAATACGCTCAATACCCATACCTGTATCTACAGCAGGCTTAGGTAGCGGTTCCATTGTGCCGTCAGCGTGACGGTTGAACTGCATGAATACGTTGTTCCAGATCTCGATGAAACGGTCACCATCTTCTTCAGGTGTACCAGGACGGCCGCCCCAGATGTGCTCACCGTGATCGTAGAAGATTTCAGTACATGGACCACAAGGACCTGTGTCACCCATCGTCCAGAAGTTATCAGACTCGAACTGTTTACCGCCTTCTTTGTCGCCAATGCGAACGATACGGTCAGCAGGAACACCTACTTTCTTGTTCCAGATATCGAATGCTTCATCATCTGTCTCGTATACCGTTACCAGTAGACGATCTTTTGGCAGTTGAAGAGTTTCAGTCAGGAATTCCCAAGCAAATCCAATCGCTTCTTCTTTGAAGTAGTCGCCAAAGCTGAAGTTGCCTAGCATTTCGAAGAACGTGTGGTGACGAGCCGTGAAACCTACGTTTTCAAGGTCATTGTGTTTACCACCCGCACGTACACAACGCTGAGCCGTAGTTGCTCGAGTGTAGGCACGCTTTTCGGCGCCTAAGAAGCAATCTTTGAATTGGTTCATACCTGCGTTAGTGAATAGCAGGGTTGGATCGTTATGTGGAACTAACGATGAACTGTCTACGATTTGGTGTTCTTTGCTCTCAAAGAACTTAAGGAACGCGTTGCGAACCTCATCAGTGCTCATGTACATGCAGCTCTTCCTGAAAATAGTCGAGTTAGAATTTTGCCGTATTGTAGATCATGGTTAAGGCTTCGACTAGTTTTCTTGTAGAAAAGACACCCTTGGGCAGGATTTTAGTGGGAATTCGATAAAATGAAGAATATTCCACTATATCTTGCCGTGGAAAAGCAGAACTAAATTGACGACCTAGTACCGAAGAAACTCAGTCAACGAGAGAGATTTGACCAAAGACATGCTCGACGGAGCAGATCCAATAAAAAAGCCCCGCATAAAATATGCGAGGCTTTAAATTCTTTCAATGTCCCGTCCTGAAATGT
>NZ_JBFRSC010000082.1:0-2658 GCF_041473335.1 Vibrio sp. 10N.222.55.C7 | reverse complement strand
ATGTCGTTGGATGAAACACGTTGTGCGATAGACACTTACACTACCGAATTTGGTTTACCGGTTACTGATGTCTTGTCACAGCCTGTTGAACATCTACAGCACATCGTAACGTCAGCCTTTCCTATAATAGCAAGTAAACTGGCCGAAAAAGGGTGAACTACCCTAGGTTAGACATCGATTGTGGGAAAGTTCATCATAACGCTCAGTTCCTGATTTCTCAGCTCTCACTGAAAAATATATCCGTTACGCCTGTAACAAAAGCCTTCCTCGGCCACCCTATCATCGCACAAGTTCTTATTGATGCTGGCGCAACAATGTTAGCCGATTCAAGAATCGAAAATCTTCAAAAGATGACTGAATCTGGCATTGCTACCCCTAAAATGCTGATACGTACACCCATGCTCAGTCAAGTGGCGAGCGTAATAAAATACAGTGATATGAGTTTAAACTCTGAAGTTGAAGTGATTCAGAGGCTTTCACATGCAGCGGAACAACAAAATTGCTGTCACGGTATCATTATTATGGTTGAGCTTGGCGATCTAAGAGAAGGTGTGATGCCAAATCGCGTGATTGATTTTATCCGAGAGATTATTTCTTTACCAAACATCACGATAAAAGGAATTGGTACGAATTTAGCCTGTCGGTATGGTGTCGCTCCAGATGATCAAAATATGAGTATTCTTTCTGAGCTTGCCGATGGAATTGAAGCTACATTTGGGGTCAATCTAGAAATTATTTCAGGGGGTAATTCTGCTTCAGTTAACTGGGCTCTTCAGAGAACAGGCTTAACTCGAGTCAATCACCTTCGTATAGGAGAAGCCATTTTTTTAGGCTGTGAGCCTTTAGAGCACGAAAATATCAAAGGCTTACATACGGATGCGGTTTCTTTGACCGCTGAAGTGATTGAATCCAAGACTAAACCGACTTTGCCTTGGGGGAGTCGGGGGTTAAATGCTTTTGGTGAAAAAGAAAACCTTCAAGATAGAGGGGAGGTCTCACAAGCTATTCTAGCATTAGGCCGCCAAGATGTTTGTGTCAGTGGGCTTAAGGCTCCGAATGGGATTAAGATCATGTCTTCAACCAGTGATCACCTTGTCCTTGAATCCTCACAGAAACCACTATTTGTAGGGGAAAAAGTCACATTCAGTTTAGATTACAGTGCGCTCTTATCTTCTATATCTTCACGTTATATCCATAAATATTTTAAGGCACCTAAAGGGAGAAGAAAGGAAGAAGGAGCGCATAATGCTACGAACAACTGTAATTCTCTTCGTCAGTGTCATGCTTAACGGTTGTCAGATAAGCCCAATAAAATCTAATGGACTTGCCGATTATAGAGCGACAGTTATTTCAAGCCAACTTCCACAAGAGTTAGGCTCAATCACACTCGTAAATGCACAGTCAGAGGGCGATAGTGTCACTCTTGTTTTCGTAAAAAAGAAAACTTTGAATATGGACCGCTTAGTAGAAAAAGTCGCCGTTAGTTTTTGTGACAACATCGAAATAAGACCACTATTAGAGAGTGGGATCTCTTATCGAATCATTACCTTAGGAAAAAATGAGAAAGTAGAAATCCTTAACGTCATTTCTCTAGCTAAGTGCTCTAATTGAATGCTTAGCAGTCGAATGGATAAAAGCCAATACGAGTTGTTCAATGTACTCAATGACACTATTTTATTGAGGTTTGACCGCCTTACGCCTTGGGAAAAAAACTTTATCACAGAGTTACACCATAAGGTCGTAACTAGACAACTCATTTCAATTAAACAAAAACAGCTTGCTTTAAAAATTTCAATGAAAGCCTATAAATCAAAGAAGAAAAACGCGCGTTCCAACGTTTAATTTAAGCTTGTGTATACCTAATCTGTTCAAGGTCCTCTAAACCTTGGACAGATTAGTAGTATTTGCACTTAACGTATTGAAAATAATCAAGTGTAGCGGTGAATGGGTAACAACTTTCAGCGTAATAGCAATTGAAACACCTAAGTATTTAGGTTCCTTTTCGATTAACACTCAGTACCTTCTGAAAGCAACAATGCATCTTCTAATTCAACCCCAAGATAGCGGATTGTATTATCTACCTTGGTATGACCAAGTAGTAGCTGCACCGCTCGGATATTTTTCGTTTTTGCGTAGACTAACGTCGCTTTTGTTCGCCTCATCGAGTGAGTGCCATACAAGTTAGGATCCAACCCCAGATTAGAAGCCCATCTCCTCACTAAGTATCGATAGTACGAATAGCTAATCGGTTGTTGCTTTCGCCTTTGGCTTGGGAAAATAAAATTGCTGTCATGTAGCGAAGCCATCAAAATCCATTTCATTAGACTCTGTTGAGTTCTTGTCGTTATCTCAAATTGAACTTCAATATCTGTTTTGCGCTGGATATGCTTAACGCGGTTAAATATCCTATCTTGCGAAGATACATCGCAAACTCTGAGAACGAGCAAATCACTTGCTCTAAGTTTGTTATCAATAGCTAAGTTGAGCAATGCAAGCTGCATCAAATTATTTTCAATTTCTAATCTGGTTCTGATCCGCCAAATTTCCTCAAGCCGAAAAGGCTTTTTGACGCCACTTCGTTTCGTTTTGTTGAAAACTACCATGATGACCTCCTTTTTAATTTGGTCATCACGATTGTAGTTGGAAGGAAATGGACAA
>NZ_JBFRSC010000081.1:0-5374 GCF_041473335.1 Vibrio sp. 10N.222.55.C7 | reverse complement strand
TTTTCATGATCTTGCCCTGGTATTATTTGCCAATAGTGCTAACTCTTTCTATTTTATTTTGGATGAGGGGGAAGCATGTAAAACTACAACTCTTGAAAAAGAGGTTGATGATTTTCAAGAGGACATCTCACCGATATCAGAAAAAGAAACTCCCATTGGCCAAAAGATTACTAATGAAGAAATTGGTGAGGTTATACCAGAATTTGAAACCGGAGCAATGGAGTTGGCAGAGAAAATTGGTGGAGCTATTGGCGTTGTAAGTGGTGGATTAGAATTGCTTGACGGCATAGAAAATAAAAATGCTGATGAAATCACTGGTGGTGCCGTTCTTTTGGGCTCCTACATAGCCCCGGAAATTGCAGGGGAAGTTATCGGCTCAATTTTCTCCGAGTCAATTGCGGAAGCTATAAACCCAGTTATAGGTGTTCTCATCGCTGAAGGGATTGCAATTTATGGTGATATAAAAATGGCTGGGGTCATCAACAAGATGGAAGAGTCCGATCGCACTTTGATGGGTGTCTACTCAAAAGCAATTGATAAAACAGACGCATCACTACTAAAGCTTAAAAAAATAATCCGAGGTGATAATGATGAGATTTATAATTATGAATATAAACATTTTGGAGAATTAACAGTTGAATTATATAAAAACAGTTTCCACAAATTAGCATATAGATTGATTAATGATAATTACTCTAATAGAGTAGATAAATATTTCAAAGATAACACAGTATCCACCCCAATAACCACGCAATTCGTTTCAAGTGAATTACCAGTAACTATTAGCCACCTAATCGGATTAAAGGAAAATTTAAAATACTGGTATTCAACCTCATTGACAGGGAAGAAATACATAAGCAGTTTCGGACATGTCCCATTAAATAATGCAAATTTCCATCCATCATATGAAGGCACAAACAGCATCCGATTTTCAAAATCGATAAAAAATGTTGCAATACCAAATATGCGTTGGTTGAATGATGTATTTTTCCCAGTTTTAGAGAGGACAGTAGATGTAATATATGACAATAGCGATCATCTTGTTGTTGAATTCAAAGATATGCTTACAGATACAAAATTTATCCATAGTCTTCAGGAATCAATGATAGCCCCATATAATGATGTTCTAAAAAAATACTATTCTTGGTTATATTTTGGGCATCATATTTTGAAAAACCTTGATTATTCAGAGGTAAAGATTGAAGAAGGTTTTCTTATTTTTATATCGATATTTATGCCAATTGAAAGCTCAATAATTCAAGGCTCTGTCATGAATGATATTAAATCCAAAATTGATGTTGCTCCATTTATTTTTGCCATAACAAAGTCACTAATTAGCCAAGGCGTCGATGTGACTGATGAGACCAAGTTTACAAAATTAATTAATGATGCATATTCGAAAATTGGAGAGGAACATTCCACCCTTAAAAACAAAATTATGAGTTCTTATCATGCAGCTAAAGACCTGGTTAATACTAAATTAGTAGATAAATCAGAAATTTCATTAAAGCCAATCAGTCAAGAAAAATTAAATTCGCTTATTGAGAAAATCGATAAACATGTGGCTGATGGAAGCCTAAAGAAAAAGGTAGATGTTGCATTAAATGATGCTGTTTCATTAATGAGTCTACAAGGTGGTGATAACTATGAGACATCATTACGATTCATTGATTATGCTCAAATGACTAGCTCTATTCAAAATAGTTACTTTAACGTTGTGGGCGCATTAATCGATAATTACGTGAAGAAGCTACAAAAGTTAAGTGATTGGGAAAATGAAGCCGCTGCTGTAATCTTGAGCGATTTACGTGACGACCTGGTTGCGCTAAATAAAAACAGTAAACTCGTAAATTACTCTTCTCAAGAAGTACATAAATATTCAAGCGGAAACTTTGATTGGCTAGCGTTTAACTCAACTCCTTTTTTAGATGAAGATAATAATAAAATAATTAGGTACCTTGATGACACTATCAATTTATGGGTTCCTGTTTCTCAAACAGGACCACCCATGCGCCTGCATCACGCCAATTAGGTCGAATATTGTGATGGGAGCAGGGAAAAAGTATCTTAGATAAAGTTTTAAAAATGATTTTTTTGAGTTGATTAACTAAAAATCAAGACTATAGGAAGAGGCACTAGTTTAATTAAATCAAAGGATAATCCATTTTGATGTCTAACGTTCGAGCGACCTAAGGTTAAGAGCAAGCGTATTTCTCTTGCGTCATGTTATCCAGACAACATTGTAAATACTAATGTGGTTCTTAAAGGTGCAGTGCTAAACAGATAGAAGTGTGGTGAGAGATTTTAAGTCAAATAATCCGAACGTTAGGTGAATATCCGCTTTTGTAGTTTCTGATGTTATTGAGGGGAATTACAATGGGTTGGCTTCTCCTTTCCCCGGATTACCATAGACCAATTACTCCTTGAAGAGGTGAATCATGATGGGAAGAAAATATAAAATTAAATATCTTATAAATACATTTTTGATATTGCTACTCTCTGCAATTTCATTTAGCTCGATGTCTGGGAGTCTTGAAATTGATGTAACTAAAATAAATCCAAGTGAATTAGACTCGATCAGGCCGAAAATAATAATTCAAAATGGGGAGGCAAGGCTTTCAAAAGTCGGTTTCTCTACTGAAAAGTTAGTTTTAGATAAACCCTTGGAACATTCAGAAGCTAGGAAAAAGCTATATGAGAATGTAAAAAGTATGCTTGAAAAGAACAAAAATATTTTGGCTGATATTGAGGAAGGTAAAATACCATTTCCAAATGAAAGTACTAAAAGTAGCGTAACAGAGGCTTTGCAGTTCAATGACGATTTTTTAGAAAGTGCCTCTGATACCTTGGGCTCAGATGTAATAGATTCTAATAAATTATACTTTTCAACTTCATATAAAGGTGAAAATGTAGTGATTAGTGAGGTTAAGGATTGGACTGCATTAGAAAAAAGAAGCATATCTCAAGTGATGTCAGACCCCGATAACATTGTTAACACTAGGCTTAATAGACCGGGAGCGGTTAAAAGAGCGAGTGTTGAAAATGGTAGGGAGATAATTCGAGATTTAAAGAAAGGCGGAGGTGAAATAAAGAAGGTTACTGCTTTTATGATCTCGGATGTTCTTGAGACTAATTATCGAAGGATGGGTTTTTCAACACCTAACTGCTTTTAGTTAGGCATTACATGGCGCAAGAGGTCGCTAAAGCCAAACTGAAAGAGATAATTATGATGTCAAAGCAAGCAGCAGAAATATATAGATAACTCGCATTAAAATTGGATTTTTATGACAGAATAAAGCCCACCCATAGCACATATATATTGAATCAACTTGAAGGTGCAGGTTTGAGTACCTAAAAATTATCATTAATCTGAGATGCCAAAGAGCCTGCGATCTCTGGAAGAGTCACAGAAAAAATTGGTCTATCGCCGCCTTGAAGTCTCGTTTAGTTTTGAAGTAAACGTTGTTTCTCGACTTCTCGTGGCTTTGTTGCAGTACTCAACCCACTTTGTCTTTTGACATCATTAAGCGACTCGGTAGCTGTCGGGCATACCAAGCTGTGTAAATCATGCCGCTAGCATCATTTCCTGTTGTTGTTTTCAAAGTCTCTACTGTGTAATTGGGGACCTAATGCAGATACGCCACTAAATTTCTCATCCTTTTAGGATTGCGAGCGTCGACAGCAAGCAGATTATCTTTGGGAGGAATGATTATATCGGCTTCAGGAAATTTGCTCGATAATGCGTCCTAGACGTCATCGGTATCGTCCATTTTATCCGCTGAAACATGGTCTGCATCTATATCAATTTTTTCACACAGTGCCCCTACGGCCCCTCATTCGGTTTATATGTGGATTTGAATGCGGGCTTCTTAAGACCTAGTTGAGATAAGCGCTTAGAAGGAGAGGTATAGTCTGGACAGGCTAGATCTGCGTCCCCCATTCTTTTTAATAGATTATCGATGAGACCTTGAAGTTGGCGTAGGGGCTGTTTGAAGACCAGTCTCAAATAATGTCACGCTCTTATTGTGCTATCAGGGTATTGGGGATGAGCCTGTTCCATCATAAGTGCGTTGCTCACTCTGCCAATTATCCATAATGTCGCCTGATAATCAGATATCAATCCGCCCTCGGTCACGCAATATAATTGGTTTGTCGGTAGGTGTGTTTTTTTGAAGTGTTGACGCCTGGATTGATTGTGTTTGTAAGGTATGATTATGAGAGTGAATACATCAAGGTATGATAAGAATATAGGAAAAGGCTCTCAACTCAAAAATTGGCGATTAAATGAGCGCTTCAACAAAGCCGCTCAAGAGCGACAAGAAAACTTTGGCACATTGAGAGCCAGAGTCCTGGGCGTTAGACGTTATTTTCAAAGAAGATTAGCAACGTTGTATTTATGCAGTAGGCTCGGTGCTGAAATTAGAATTCAAGGTTATTCTTTTTTTAATATAATTTACATTAACTTATTAACTTATTAACTTATTAATTAATTTTTTAAATGTAATCATAATTTAAAATTAATTTCTTTTGTTTAATTTTAATTAGGGGTTTAATAATGAAACGAGTTATATTTGACAATCATCCTTTATTATCGCAAGAAGAATTAGAAATGTTAGCTATGGTTGTAGGTGGTCGAGGAGAGGAGGGAGGGGCAAGTCGCCTAGGTCGGATTAAAAATGATCGTGATTTAGATCGAGCTGGAAGCAGGTGGAATTTGCGGCTTCGTTAGGAATAAATTTTATAGGATAATTTTGAGGTTCTCAATTTCCAGTTAGCAATTTCTCCGTAAATCCTCGCCCGCTTTTAGGGCGAGGATAGGCTTTGTTGCGTAATTAAATTTAGAGATAGAGCTACTTCGTTTCGTGTGTTTCTTAGTTAATACGACAAGCTTTAGGCATACCTAACCCAGTAAGCTTGTTCAACGCTTTTATCATCGCGTAAGTCTCACCCACCTGCGCATTGTAATTTCTTAAGCTCAATCGTCCTCCTAGTAACTGTTTAACTCGATACATCGCTGTTTCTGAGAGTGAACGTCTGTGGTATCCATACCGCTCTTTCCAATACTTATTTGAGCCGTATAACTTCTGGCAACCCACGGCGAGATTTCGAGGATGACCACGTTCCCAGAAGGCAGCCCCTTCTCTTGGGGGAATAAGCGCAACGGCTCGCTTAATCTCAATAGCAGCGTGACATGCTCTCGTGTCGTAAGCGCCATCACCAGACACCTTAAGGATACTTCGGCGTGTTTGTTTCAATAAGTTAGGGAGGACTTCTCCATCTGTAACCGTCGATAAACTTAGCTCGGCTCCAATAATTTCATGAGTGCTTGTATCAACTGCAATATGCAGCTTTCACCAGACTCTACGCTTGCCAT
>NZ_JBFRSC010000080.1:0-239 GCF_041473335.1 Vibrio sp. 10N.222.55.C7 | reverse complement strand
CTAAGGCAACTCGTCATGGATGAGTTCGCTATCTTTAAAGGACATCGGTATGCCACGGTCATTGCTGACGCTAAGACTCACCAAGTCATTTGGATAGGGTTAGGCCGTAGCCGCAAGGACATACGACCGTTCTTCGAGCTGTTAGGCAAGCATGGCAATAATATCGAAGCGGTCGCGATGGACATGAATACGGCTTTTGACCTTGAAGTTCAAGCGCATTGCCCGAACGCAAAAATCGT
>NZ_JBFRSC010000079.1:0-508 GCF_041473335.1 Vibrio sp. 10N.222.55.C7 | reverse complement strand
CGGTCGCGATGGACATGAATACGGCTTTTGACCTTGAAGTTCAAGCGCATTGCCCGAACGCAAAAATCGTTTACGACTTATTCCATGTTGTTGCTAAGTTCGGTCGTGAGGTAATGGATAGAGTCAGAGTCGACCAAGCCAACAAACTCAAGCAAGATAAAAAAGCGAGGCAATGGGTCAAGCGCTCACGCTGGGTGTTGTTGAAAAATAGAGGCAACTTAAATCCACGGCAAGACAGCTATCTTACAGAAATATTGAATATCAATAAGGACTTAATGACCACTTATATACTCGGGGCACAACTCAAAGAGCTTTGGTATTGTGAATCAGAAGCACATGCTAAAGGGCTCTGGGAGGCTTGGTGGGCACAAGTACAAGAGAGTGGAATTAAGCCATTGAAAGAGTTCGCACGAAAACTGAGTCCTTATCTTCACGGTATTATCGCATCGGCAAGTTATCCGCTAAACACCTGCACCCTAGAAGGGATAAACAACAAGATAAAGCTAAT
>NZ_JBFRSC010000078.1:0-13302 GCF_041473335.1 Vibrio sp. 10N.222.55.C7 | reverse complement strand
TTTTCATGATCTTGCCCTGTGATGAGCTTACAGAAAGTGTAAAGAATGAGCTCAAAAATCAAAATATATTACATAAAGCAGTAATTATGTAAAGAATGTGGCAAGAAAAAAAACACACGCACCATACAGCGCGGTACGTAGAGAGCTTTACCAAATATCAAGCAAGTCTAGTTACTCTGTATAATGCAAATACGGTGAAGATTTGTCTTCTCGCACCGCTCATAAACGTTAGCGCGTAGTAGAGCCAGTAACGCTTCCGCAGTACCAACTTCTTATTCTGTGGCGTTTTGGTCTGAAACTCAGGGAAGCCAAAGGTCATCACCAAAACCAGAATAAAACCAATGCCGCCAGTAATGCCGTACACCCAAGCAAAGTCGAGCTTCAGCTGTTCTAGCATCACCCAGATAGATCCGTAAGTGATTAAGGATGCCAACGCGCCGACTGAGATCATCTTACCTAGCATCTCTGGCGCTTCTTCTTTACTCAACCATTGCAGTGACAAAGACTGCTTCAGCGTTTCAAAATAGTGAAAGCCCGTCGACATTAAAATGGTAGTCAGCAACAATCCAGTGAGTGAGGGGAACAGACCCGTAATCGCGGTGCCTACAGTGAGCATCGCCAGCGATATCAACATGAAGCGTTGCTCACGAATGAATGCCAACACAAACACTACGGTAAACGCTAAGAAGCCTGGGATCTCACGAACACTTTGCAACAAACCAATATCGGCGCCATCAAAGTTCGCTTTCTCAATCACGAAGTTATTAAGCAGAGCCATCCAGCTCGAAAACGCGATAGGGACAACAATCGAAATCAGTAATAAGAAGTTTTGCGGCGTTTTCCAGCTCGCGGTTCTATCGAACATTGACGGACTCCTGTTCGTCTAATTGAGTGAGCACTCGTAAGGTCAACTGCTCAGTATAAGGGTTAATCTTCCAATGCTCTGGGCTCCAGCCTTTTACGAAACGTTGGAAATCGGCCCACGCCACGTAAAGCATTGGTCGCCATGCTGCTTCTACCTCATCAAATGAAAGGTGTGGCTGATAGTACGCCAATGCCTCTTTCAAGTAGTGGAAGTAAGCATCTAGTACTTCTGATTCAAGCTCTGCGCAATCTTGTGGCCTAATCGCGCTGCTCATGAACAAGGCGACGTCTTTCATCGCACAGCCGTAACCCACATATTGGAAATCGACCGCAGCTGCTCGCTCGCTTTCAGAATCAAAACAAAAATTGGCGAGCTTGGCATCGCCATGGACTAAGGTTTGATATGGACACTCTTTGAGTAAACGGTCGATGTGCTTGGCTTGATTCTTCAATGGTAAATCAGCCAAGGCATTGAGCTCATCAGGACGTGTATCTAGATGCCAATAAGTACCGACTTGCCACAATGATGACAACTGCTCTTGATTGATATTGATATGCTTTGCGTGAAAGTTAGCGAGCCATTTAAGGCAAGCATCGCGTTGTTTTTGCTCTTCTCTTGTGTAACTAGATGCCTGATAGTCAGAAGCAGCAAGCACATCAAACTGAGAGATCAACGGGAAGCCAATATCCGCTAAGTCTTGCATCACTATCAGCCACTCATTCTCTTCTAGTTCACATTGCAGCCCAACAGGTACAGGGCAGCGCTCGTCCCATTGTTGGGTGAATGACTGATACCAAGCTGTTTCCACTTGGTAAGAGTGTACCTTTCGTTGGTGAGAGAGTTTGGTATTCCAACCCTTTGGGTGTTCAGCTTTATCTGGCAACGCGACATGTTTAACAATCACACTCTTGAGTTCCGCACTGCTTTCTTGAGAAAAGACTAAGCGAACTAACTCGCCATATCCACCCCATAGGCGTTGAATCACTTGGACATCAAACCCTTCATGACAACCCAGCGAGGTCGCTATTTTTTGATAAAGCTCATTTTGATAAAACTCTTGTTGATAAAGCTCTGGCTGATTTTGACTTGAACCCGCTTCAGGTTGAGCTCGATTATTCGACGATATTGATTGAGACATATTACTCGTTGTTATGCTTTATCGGATAGAAGGTGTGACCACTGTGGCTGCCTATTCATGTAGTGAACCACATAGCTACAAACCGGCACAATTTTGAAGCCCGCTTGTTCAATTTCAGGCAATACCGACTCCATCATCACCTTGCCAAAGCCCTTGCCTTGTAGTTCATCAGGGATTCGTGTCGAGGTGATATGTAGCACATCTCCGTCCTTTTGATACTTAACGACCGCGAACTGGTTGGGTTCTAGCTCAACTGTGATCTGGTTCACTTCTTGATCCCATTTTACTGCCTGCATTCTCAACTCCTGCAAATAATTGATACGACAAACAATAAAAGTTTGAAGTATGAGTTCCTTGTAATAGACTAACGCAAGTGCATATAAATAAAACTAAGTACTTAAAAACAAAGTAGTTAATTCAGTGCCATCGGCTTAATATAAAAACAGCAATGATAAAAGGCACTCTATAAATCTATGTGAGTACGCCTACTCAATCTAGCACGTAATAACCCCTTGTTAGCAAGTTACCAATATAACTAACAGACGCATGTTGGCGCATGGAGAATATATAATGAACGCACCACTGAAGAAGCCTTTGGAGCATAATCAGGCACTTCAAGACCCTCGTAACCGCACCGTTTCTACGATAAACAGCACCGATGCACTGGCCATGATTGAGCACGGCAGTGAGCTGACATTAAATGTCTCGACTCCGGTTGGCACTAAGTTTCTCGCCACCACTAAATTTATCGGTACGCACAGTGATAACTGTATTGTGGTTGAGGTTCCCGAGGTATCCAATGAAGATCTGAACTTTTTCTTTCAAGAAGGTTTTTGGATGACCGCTCGTGCCTATTCTCTACGAGGTGAAGGCGCACTTATTCACTTTAGAAGCCAAATTCACCATAAGATTGGTGAACCTTTCCCTATTCTTGTGCTTTCGACACCAAGCACGATGCAAGTCACTCAGCTGCGTAAAGAAACACGCTATGAAGTGAACTTGGCTTCAAGAATTATCTTCAACGACCAACGAGCAAACTGTGAGATAAGAGACTTATCGAAAAGTGGTTGTCGTTTTGTAACCTCACCGACCTCTCGTGCAATTCAGATTGCCGATCGAGTGTCTATCGAGATTACACCTGAAAACTACAATGGCCCTCTTATCCCTCCATTGAGAGGCATCGTCTGCAATCTACAGAAATCGACACACTACGCTCGATACGGTGTCGAATTTGATGATATTGGCCGAGCTAACGCCAAACACTTGTTGGCAAAACTGAAGTTCGATGGCACCAAGCTTTGCTTACGAAATGGGTAACGCCTTTTAACACGCGACTTTCACCGAATACAGCAAGCTGACCAAATACAAATAGCTCACTGGTAAACCAAATCGTAACCAACAAAAAAGCCATCGACTCTAGAATCGATGGCTTTTGCGTTTGAGCTGTTTATCTGTTTGTTTATCTATCTATTTAGCTTAGCTATTAAACTGTGTATCTAGATATTCAAACTATTTGCGCAGTGCGTTCAGTTTAGCTTGGGCGATACCAAATATAGTATCAATTGGATAACTACCCTCATCACTCGCCTCACCTGCGGCTTTGCCTGTGAACAGCTCAATCGCCTCTGTTACATGGTCAATCGCCCAGATATTAAACTCGCCCTTTTCAACCGCTTTCACGATATCGCTACGCAGCATCAGGTTGTGAACATTTGAACGCGGGATGATCACCCCTTGTTCGTTTGAACGCCCTTTGATTTCACACACATCAAAGAAACCTTCAATTTTCTCGTTCACACCACCAATAGGCTGAGACTCACCAAACTGGTTCATCGAGCCTGTAATCGCGATGTCTTGACGGTTTGGCTGCTTAGAAAACGCTGACACCACCGCACAGAACTCAGCCATACTCGCACTGTCACCATCGACGCCACCATACGATTGTTCGAAGGTGATGTTAGTGGTGAGCGGGACTTTGGCTGTCTTGCCAAATACGGAAGAAAGGTAAGCCGACAAGATCATCACGCCTTTTGAGTGAATGCTGCCACCTAAGTCTACGTTTCTTTCGATATCAATCACTTCACCATCGCCGTAAGCCGTGGTGGCAGTAATTCGGTTTGGCGCACCGAACATGTGATCGGTGGTGCTTAATACAGACAGAGCATTCACTTGCCCAACCGCCTGACCATCAACATGGATCAGTGTTGTGCCGTTGGTAAACGTCTCCATTACGCTGTCTTGCAATCGTCCTACACGCATCTGTTGGTTCGACAGTGCTTGGTCGACGTGGGTAGAACGAATCAGGTTCGATTTCGCCCCTCTCGCGACGTAGTTAGACTCACGAAGCAGGTTCGCAATATGTGCCGAATGCAGCGATAGCTTGCCTTGGTCACCGGCCTGACGTGAGCTGTGCTCAATGATGCGAGCAATCGCTTTGCGATCACAATGCAGCATATTGTTGTCGTGCACGATACTCGAAATAAAGCGCGCGTAGTGCATTTCAGAATCGGGAGTACGCTTCATCTCATCTTCAAAATCGGCCGTCACACGGAACAATTCACCAAACTCTGCATCGTAGTGTTGCAGCAGTTGGTAAGTTCGGTAGTCGCCAAACAGGATGATCTTGACGTCCAATGGAATCGGCTCTGGATCAAGCGATACCGCGCCCGTTAAGGTCACCTCTTTCTCTAATGAAGTGAAGCTCAATTGACGTGAACGCAGCGCTCGTTTCAAGCCTTCCCAAACGTACGGCTGCTCAAGTACCTTCACCGCATCCATCAGCAATACGCCACCGTTAGCTCTGTGTAAGCTACCTGCACGAATCAATGAGAAGTCTGTAAAGACAGTACCCTTGAACGTTGCCGTTTCTACATAGCCAAACAGAGAGTGATAATTTGGATTCTCTTCCACCACGATCGGCAGAGTCTCCTCCTTTTGGCTCACAATCACGTTAACATTGTAGCGACGCGGCATTTTCTTATCCAAAGAAGCGGTTGCAACTTCGGCTTGCTCAGTGCTCTCTTCTAAGAAGATGTCAGCGTTGTCGACAATGTCTTTACGCAGTGCCGTTAGGTACTTTTTAATGTCTGGATATTGGCTGTAATCCTTCTTCAATTGCTTGATGAAGTGCGTGATCACGTCTCGCGCCGTATCATCATTCAGTTTTTGAATTTTCTCAGTGTACGTTTCTTCAAGTTCCGTCAACTCACGAGAAATGGTTCGCAGACCGACTTCCAATCCATCAATGGTTTTATCGAACTGGTCTTGCTCTTCTGGCGAAAGCAGATCGAAGCTCTCTTCGGTATGAAGATCATCCCCATTCATGGCCACAAACTGGTAATCACCCTGAGTGGTGATCGTCAGGTTAATGCCCTTGTCTTTCGCTTCTTGGCTAATGCTTTCTAACGCGGCTTGTTGCTTAGCTGCTAATTGGTTTTTAAGCCTATCAGCACGGCTAAAGTACATCTCGTTATCAAACGCTAGAGGCATACCTTTCAGCAATTTACGCATTAGCTTTTCAATATCTTGCTTTAAGCTGCTGCCAACGCCACGAGGTAATTTCAGTACCTTAGGTGTACGAATATCTTCAAAGTTCGCGATATAACACCAATCAAAAAGCTCCTGCACTTCTTGAGGGTGACGGTTCAGATAGCGCAAGATCATGGTGCGTTTACCCAGACCATTTCGCCCTATCGCATAAATGTTGTAACCCTTTTCCTTGATTGACATCGCGAACTCAACGGCTTTTTGTGCCCGTTCCTGCCCGACGATTTCGTCAATTGGAGCCAGTTCTTTGGTCGACTTACATGGTAGCTTATCTAAATCCGCTACCTGATACAGCTGTTCTGTATTGAGTCTTTGCATCGCCATCGCCGCCTCCTTAGTCCTTCATTACTTGGGTGTAGATAAAATCAGTGTAGATGTAATTTCCTACAAATTTAGTGACTTACGCTACACAGCTGTTCAACTGAACAAATAACACACAATTTAAGCCATTTTTAGGAATAGCTCGTCATTTAATTCACCAACTTAACATGTGAATGATTTTAATTTGCAATTGATAATAAATATCATTAACATTTTCTGATATTATAAATTGAGGATGTGGATATGGAAATTGAACGATGCTGGATGCACTACCTAAAAGCTGAACAGTTAATGGAACAAGGTCACTGGCCAGAAGCACAACGCCTTTATGGTGATGTTCTAACCTCACTTCCTCATCACATCCAAGATGCAGCATACCAAAGCGATATCAAGCCTTGCCAATTTGCCTGCTTGCTTGCCGGGTTAAGAGACGCGAGCGTCGCTCAATCAGAGATACTCAACCGATTAGGTCAGCACCAACAAGCCTTCGATACCTTGAATCAATCTTACGCTCTGATGCAATTTATCTCTCTGGAGAACACTGAGCTGATTCAACGTACCTTTGGGTTATTGGAAAAGCAGAGCGAAGGTTTGCTCAATCACCTGATCGCTTTTTGCAGCGCTCAGCGCAGTTCGTATTGGATGCTCGAACTAGAACAAATTCAACGTGCTCATCACCATTTTGGGCAACTTAAAACCACGTCAGAAGTGAAATCTTCACCTAATGTCTTAAATTGATAAGGATATATCATGTCGGACCGGGCCATTCTTAAAGTCAATAACCTCTCCGTTAGCTTCACAACCAATGATGGAATCATTGATGCGGTAAAAAAGGTTAACTTTACCCTTAATTCTAGCGAAACCTTGGCCATTGTTGGTGAATCAGGTTCAGGTAAATCAGTCTCTTCTAACGCACTCATGCGTTTGCTCCCTGATAACGCCATCATTGATGCTCAATCTGAAATAGAATTTGAGGGGCAATCAATACTTGGCAAGACTGAACGAGAAATGCAGTCGATTCGTGGCGACAGAATCGGCATGATCTTTCAGGAACCGATGACCTCTCTCAACCCATACCTGCGCGTGGGCACACAAGTGGCTGAAGCCATTATGTGTCACCGCAATGTATCGAAATCAAAAGCAAAACAGCGTGTGCTAGAGCTCTTCAATCTTGTGCATTTACCAATGCCTGATCAGGCTTACACCAAGTATCCGCATGAATTTTCGGGTGGTCAGTTACAGCGCATCATGATCGCAATGGCGCTGATCAATGAACCAGACATTCTGATTGCCGACGAACCCACCACAGCATTGGATGTGACTGTTCAGGCGGAAGTGCTTTCTCTTATCAAAGAGATTCAAGGCAAAATGGGCATGGCGATTTTGTTCATCACCCATGACCTAGGCGTCGTGAAACACTTTGCCGACCGTGTACTCGTCATGTGTAAAGGGGAGTTGGTTGAAGAAGGGCAAACACAAGAGCTGTTCGATAACCCTAAGCACGATTACACACGCATGCTAATTAACTCGATTCCTAAAGGCGCTAAGGTTCCTGTTGAGGCGTCAGCCCCAGAGCTATTGTCTGCTGACGACATCCGAGTTCAGTTCTTGGTTAAATCACATTTCATCAAGAGTAAAAGTCAGTACTTCGAAGCCGTAAAAGGCATTTCGTTGAATCTTAAACAAGGCGAAACGCTAGGCATTGTGGGTGAATCAGGGTCAGGTAAATCGACCCTTGGACGTGCATTAATCGGCTTGCTGCCAAGTACCGGACGTATTGTTTACAAAGGCCAAGACGTTAGCTTATTAAATGATAAAGAGCGTCACAAGCTCAAGAAAGATGTCCAAATGGTGTTCCAAGATCCTTATGGTTCTTTATCACCACGCATGACAGTTGGGGAAATCATCACCGAAGGCTTAACGGTGCATCAACCTCATCTATCCAAGCAAGAACGTTTAGAAAGAGCGCGCAAAGCATTGATTGAAGTTCGCTTAGAGCCAAATTCAATAAACCGTTATCCACATGAGTTCTCTGGCGGGCAAAGACAACGTATCGCGATTGCTCGCGCACTGATTCTAGAGCCCTCTTTCATTTTGCTGGATGAACCGACTTCAGCACTCGATCGCTCAGTACAACTGACCGTGATTGACCTGCTGAAAGACATTCAAGCCAAGCACAATATCGGCTTCCTGTTCATCAGCCACGATCTCTCGGTAGTGAAAGCACTGTCGGATCGCGTACTGGTGATGCAGAAGGGCGAAGTAATGGAAGAAGGGTCTGCAGAAGAGATTTTCAATGCGCCGAAAAACAACTACACCAAGAAATTAATCGCTGCGTCATTCGACTTAGAAGATAAATCGAAAAAAAATGCCGCATAAAGGGAACTAATCAACATTAACAGCGTCTTATAATTACATTCTGAATAATCTCCTAATGGATTGAAATCTAGAATGGATATAGCAAAACTGGTTTGGCCGCCAAAAGAGAAATGTCGCATGGATGCGACATTTTTCGTTTCTGGCGTATATGAAAAATCAACTCAGTGATTCGAGCCAGTGATTATGAAGGTTTGCTAAAATTGACGGACTTTTAACAGGGTTAGCTGATAGTCGGGTTACAGTCGCAGAGCGGCTTCGTTCAACTCATTTTTGGACAAAACCTTGTTACGAACCTCAGAGCACTTAAAGTTTCGGATAACTTCTGCTATTGAAATAGTAATCAATTTGCTTACATTCTAAATGAAGAGAACAATAGATTATTTAACCCCAATAACTTTATCTAGCAACTCTTGTAGGCTTAATAGTAATTGGTACATCGATCTCTGGTGTAATGATAAATCATCAAGACCTCGCTATTCACTAATAATAGAAATAAAAACAGCCCAACTTATTACAGTGGACTGTTTCATGGAGAGACAATAAAGGTAAATTGTCGAGTTATATTATAAAGCAAAAAGTATGGATTTTACGGATTGTAATCTTACATGTGCGGCGCCAATGATATCCATGAAGCCTAATATGCTATGAGGTTTTTTAGCACTAATCCATGCTGTGCCAGTACTTCCTATAGGGAGCATATCCATAGTTTTACTATCAACTTCTAATATTACTGTCCGTCCAATTGGAGCAGCCCCTCTTTGTATGTGGCCAGATACCATTTGCTCAACCGGCATCAAGTTCCCCTGAGCTTCTCCAGTAGCCTCTACAATGCTATGAACTCGCGCTCTAAATACCTGAGCTGGGTAAGCATCTACATAGAATTCGCTAAACTGCCCCCTTTTAATGTTTTGGTAAGCTTGTTCTGGTATTCGCATTTCGACGAACTTATTTTCAATATCCCATAAATGCAAACCGCCAACACGAGAACCATTAGCAATGTAGACATGAGTAACCATGCCTTTAAATGGTGCTCGTACCGTCAACCTATCCAATTCAAATTCGACATCCCCTAACTTCGCTTCTAATCCTTCATGCTTTGCGTAAAGCACGTTTATATCGGCTTTAGTTGTAGCTATCATATCCGAAGATAATTCCACATCCCTTGCTGTCGCATGATGTTCCAACCCCAAATTTCTCTTATGGTCTCTCATAGCCTGTGCAAGCTTGATTTCTTGCGCTTCTATCGAACGAGCTAACTCTAATTTACTCGCATTCAACCCTGTTTTAATCGAGGTTAATTTGTCGTCTCTTTGGGTATAAAGAATCTCTCCCTTTTCTACCACCTGATTGTGCTCAACATAGATAGTATCTATCTGCTGACCGAACGGAGGCGCAACAATCGCATGTGGCGCTTTGACTGTTGTTGAGTTAGTCAAATCGGCAGGAGAATAGAAGCGGTGAGATACAAATAAAATCAGTAGTAATACAACCCCTACAAACGTGGTCCAAAAATAATTTTTCGGTGTTCGTTTTAGTATCTTAAATTTAAACAGTAACCACACTAACAAAAGGTAAGGAACCATAATCTCTTTCATGACCTAGCCTCCTTTATCCAAAGTTGAAATTTATCCCAATCAATGACTATCGTTAATACGGCAACAACCCATAATGGCTTCCAGATCAACCCCAAAAGACATAACCAAATTACAAACTTAGCTTGTGACAGGTTCTTTTCTTTAGCTAACTTCTTAGGGATTGAATGGATATGCCATAACTTCGCTGCGATCCAAACAAATAGTAAAACAGTAGCAGTGGTTACGACCCACATAAATATTTCAGATTCTAACAAGGCATAGACGCTAGGGATCTGTTCATATGTCAACGTTGTTTGATGAATTTTGATATTGCATACCTCTAAGATTATGGGAAGCTACTCCCACTGTTTGCATCCTGCCTGCTTTTTTAATCTATCAATGGGAAAGTTCTAGTTACTTCTTTGGTCAATGTTACTTACGAAGTTCATAATGCGTTGCTCTACTGACATTCTCATTCCGTCACCAGATAAGCTAACAGCCTCCGCAGGATAGAAATGTCCAAACCCTGGTACCCAAGCAAACGTGTTTTCAATTTGTTCTTGTTTATAGTGTTCAAGCAGAGGTGGATTGATCGAGAATGCAGCATGCAAATCATTCTGCCCTTGAAAGAGTAATACAGGGCTAGATGCTTCAAAATTGGTAGTGTTCTTTATGATGTCAAAGCCAGCAGGACCACCAGAAAGCATGAACGTACCAGCAACAGGTAACTTCATTCCATGAGCAACATTCAAGCTAGTTACAGCGCCAGCAGAGAATCCTCCCAATACTACCTTTGATGAATTGAATCCATATTCATTCGAGTTTTCTTTGATATAACCAACCGCATTACGTAAGTCTTCAGCAGCAGATAAAATCGCTTTATCAATGATCGATTTCTCAGAAGGGTTATTGAAGTCTAGCTGGTCATATCCTAATTGGTGTCTAACTAGGTTAATTTGCTGAGACATTGAACTAATACTTTCAAGGTCCAAATCTTCAGCCGTGTAACCAATGCCTGTCGGTAATGGATTTTCGGGAGCTAATCGATAATCTATTGCAAAACAAACATACCCTTGTTTTGCAAACCTTTGGCAATAGTCATTCATAGAAGTATCTTGCGCACCGCCAACATTGAAGCTTAAATCGGGCGAACCTTGATGAAACGCACCGCCAAATGTCATCACAATAGCTGTCTCTTTAATATGACTCTTGTCTGTAGGCTCAAATACGTTCATCCACAACTCTCTTGAATGAACTATCTCATCGGTTGTGACATTACCAAACCCATACGTTACCTTAGGCGTCATTTTGAAACCCAAGTCGGAACTAGCTTGGGAAGAGAATACAATTACCGCACTACTTAGGATAGCAATCGGTAGTCCTGCTTTAAATTTTGACATAGTTGACCTCGCATAAAAGTTTATGATTTTCGATATAAAGCTTATTACGAGAGTGCTATAGTAAAAAGACGCACTTGAGGGGGAATCCCCCCCTGTGTATAGATTATTTAAATGGGACTACATATGTTCACGAAAGATCAAATAGTTAGTTTTTGTGCAGTTTTCGATAAAGGCTCGTTTAGTGCAGGGGCTAGATTTTTAAATCGAGACAGAACAACTGTCCGTGAACATATTTCAGTTATGGAAGACAACATGAGGTTGCCTTTATTTGAAATGAAAGGCCGCTCAACTCTACCGACTTTAGCCGCAAAAAAACTATACCCAAGGGCAAAAATAATTGTAAGGCAAATAGAAGAGTTTGAACTTACAGCCCTTAACTCCTTTAACAATGACTTACTCATCATCAATATTAACCATGACACCACCATTCCTATATCATTGATTCATCATATCAACTCAGCCATAAGCAAAGACTTCCCAAACATCCAATTAAACTGGTTGCATCGAGGCCGAAAAGAAACCATTGACGAGCTGATTAGTGGTCAAGCTCATCTAGCATTAATGACAATCAAGATGTTAGTTCAACCAGAAAATGAAGTTAATTATATAAATCTTGGCCGAATACAACACAAAGTCTATGCCGGAGCAAAAAGTCACCTTGCAAATAGGATGGTAAAAATTTCTGATTTGAAACTGGAGAAACAATTTATCTACGAGCACTACTTCAATGCCTCGATTCAAGGGTCAAATATCTCTCCTCAATATCAGTTAGTCAGTACTAAGGACGTTTTAATTGAGTTACTAGAGAAGGATGGGTGGGCTGTTTTACCAACTGAACATGTAGAAAAACACTATTCGAAAGATTCAATCGTGGAGTTAGATGTATTCGAATTAGTGAATAGCCTTGATTACCACATTGGTATATTCTTCTCACCCTCACTAGAGCAGCATGATGTTATTTCTAATATTATGACAAAAATTAGAAACTACGCTGAAAAAGAATACAATTAGCAAGGTAAAATGCATTCACCCCAATAATTTGCAGGTTCTACAATCACCCCGCCATTTATAACTGCTGAATTTTAGTCGAATTGTGCACCCGAGAATTGAGTGGCAAAAAGTAGTAGCTCACATTTGGACAACAGCTTGTTTCCCAAATTATTCTCATGAATGTTACTGGTACCTAAACACGTTTCGGGGCAGAAGCGTTTTAGAGTAGTCGCACTAAGGCGCTCTTGTTCCATTTAGATTTGCTTATGCTCTTATTTCCCAACAGGTCAGTAGTATTGCAATAACAAATTACTACAAGATATTTCAGGCTTAACTCAAACAAATCTTATTATGTTAGGCTTTCAACTAAGCCTCTTAGAAGAATCATTGCCAGAAGTACATTATTGTAAAAAAACTCTTTTTAATCAGTGTATTAACCTTATTCTCAGCCTCAGCTCAAGCAGAGAAAACCCCTTACCTAGAGTGCGAAATAGAAAAGTCAACTTACATGACGCATGATGATAAAGTTATTGAAGTCCCGCCATTAGTATTCAGAGTTAAGCACGGTAATGATGAACCAACCGTTATGCTGCAAACTTAGTGGTTAGCTAAACTCCAGCATGCATGGGTTCATACTGTAGCCATAGATGGTAAAAGGCTAGAAAATGAGCACATGGGATTGACGTCGACGGTTACTCTTCCATGGAGGTACGAAATGAAGCCAGACCGTATTGTCCTGTATAGTGAATACGGTTACGAGTACACGGGAAACTACTTTACTAAAGCTATCAGACAAATGGTGATCGAACGTACGAGCGGTAATATTGTAATTTTTGACGATAAGGGTGGTGTAAATACTGAAGGCAGATGTGAAACAGTAAAAGTGAAGTTCTAAATCTGTGCCCCACGTTTTGTAAGTGACCTTCCACATTTGAAGCAGGAAAGCTGTTAGCTATGGACATCTCGCTTCTATCCCAAACAGTGGCATCAGTCTAGACTGTGGGGCGATACAAATAACCTCACCCTATAAGTACTAAAGAGTTGTCGTCGACTTTCCCGTATACCCATTAAAAAAGGTTCATCGCGGCT
>NZ_JBFRSC010000077.1:0-19074 GCF_041473335.1 Vibrio sp. 10N.222.55.C7 | reverse complement strand
GATGAACCAAAAAAAAGCCATGTATCAATAACTCTACATGGCTTTAATGAGGGCAACTTTACGCTGCCCTATCTACTTGTCGGTTTAGACTAAATGTCGGTTCAGACTAAAACCAAGCCCTCTCGATTAAATCGAGCTTTGGTCGAAGTCGTTGCCTTGATCGGTTCCAGTTTGAGAATCTGAATCAAAGCTTCCAGAGTCATCCGTGAAGTCAACACCTTGATCTTGACCACCTGAACTTGTCCAGTCGCTGCCTCCAGATTCCATACCCGCCATGTCTGGTTGCTGCTCTTGAGTAGAACCTTGCATGGTGTATTGATCATCGACCTCAACCTCAACAGAACCGCTAGCACCGTCTATTGAACTACCCAATTCGTCGTAACCTTGGAATTGGATCTCGCTAGTACCTTCATAACCTTCTGGAAGTTCAACGGATACAGGCTGCTCTAGGTTGCCACTGATTGTGAAGCTACCATCACCGTTATCCAGTGCGTTGTTCACAGTAGCGCCCTCAGGTAAGCCAGACATATCAGCGTAATCAACCGATTCGTTACCACTCACCTCATCTGGAATCGAGATAGAGATGGTATCGCCCGGTGCCGCGGTTACATCTGCTGTGCTGCCTTCAGCTTCAGCATCTTGAGCTTGGTCATCAGCTTGTTGAGCCACTTCCACTTGTTGCTCTTCTGTTGCTTGAGCAGCTTGGACTTGTGGTTCATCACTTTGTACTGAATCATCTTCAACTTGGATGCTTAAGCTGTGACTTGATACTTCACCGCCGTCGTTAACTTCAACATTCATCGCTAAATTGCCATCGAAGTCTTCGTTCGGCCAGTAAGTCCACTCACCTTCACCTGATTCGGCAAAGAAGCCAGCATCGTTCGCGTCTGCAACATCAACAACTTGTGCAGAATCACTGACGCCTAACTCATCCACCAGCTGTGCATCCGTGATAGTTAGTGAACCATCATCAGCTAAGGCATAACCTTCACTCGCCGCTGCTTCATCTCCGCCTTGGATATCCACATTGAAGAAGCTTTCGATGCGATTTTCGCCATCGGTCGCTATAAATCCAACTTGAACATCACCGGTGTAGTCTTCAGCAGGTGTGAATTGATAGTTACCTTGGTTATCGCTCTCAATTACGCCCTGACCTTCCATCAAGCTCACTGACTCAATGCTCAAGCTATCGCCTTCTGCATCGCTCAGATTCGCTAACATGTCTTCATCAGTGAACGACAAGGTTGCATCCGCTGCGATTTCCGTCGTCGTGATGCTGTCAACTTCTGGTGCTGCATTCTCTTGTGAGTCACCTTCTTTCACGACTACGCCAGTTTGCTCATCATGAAGCACGCCATCTTTATCAACTACGTACGCAATGTCTGCTTCGCCAGTAAAGCCTGGTGCTGGAGTGAAAGTCCAAGTGCCATCGCCATTATCGACAATCTCACCTTGGCTGCGGTCGGCAAGATGAACCAGTTTCACTTCATCATCGCTGTCAGCATCCACATTCTCAGCCAAACCGATTAGGTCGTCCGCCGTTAGGATGATGGAATCACCCGCTACGGTTTCGAAATCACCAGAATCGATGCCATCTTCAAACGCTTCCGGCTCATCTCCGTAATCAACCGTTGTTGCGCTTACGGTTACGAAGAACTCACCATGGAAGTCTTCAGGAGGCGTCATTTGAATGTTTGAGATATCCCAATCGAACAGGTCGATGTATTGACCCGGCTCGGTGATCATCACGGTATTCACACCATCTGTTACCTCGAATCCAACAGGGAAACCTGTCATCACTAGGTTACTTAGTGTTTCTGAATCATCGACTAGGCCAACATTCAGTCCTAAGTGACCGGTTTCATCCTCACCGAACACCAATGGACCGTCATGGTCAGTTGAAATAACCGCGCCATCTGCGACAGGACGTACGAACACAGGAACATCGAGAACCGTTTCAAACTCACCGTCACTCACGACAACTTGCAGGTCAGAAACACCCGCAAAGTCGCCTGTTGGTGTGAATGTCCAAGTACCATCACCGTTGTCTGTTACTTCTCCGCCATCTTCACCGTCTGCGGTGATAATGCGAGAAACAACAAGGTCAGCGGTATCAATGTCACCGAACAAGTTCATCAAGTCGCCAGCATCGAAGGTGAACGCGCCATCTTCGTTGGTGGTCATCATTGCGTTGCCGACATTGAATGGTGCGTCGTTAACCGGAATGACATCCACATTCAGCGAGCCATCAACCACTTCTTCACCGTCAGTCGCTTGATAACCCAGTTCTACCAAGCCATTAAAGTCTTGAGTAGTCACTAAGTGATACATGCCGTCTGGTTGCTGAGTTAAGGTCGCGTTCGCTGGTGCTCGAACTGTGATGCTCTCAATGCTGATCTCGTCGCCATCAAGGTCTGTTACTTGACCCGCGATGTAAGCTGGGTCAATCACCATGACCACATCTTCTTCGCCTTGCATCTCAATCATTGGCGCTTCAGGTGCATCATTGACTGGCGTAACATCGATGTTGCCGTCGACTGAAATTGTCTCTTGGCCATCGCTAACGTTAAACGTCATTGGCACATCGCCATTGAAGTTTTCGTTTGGCGTAAATGACCAAGTACCATCTTCGTTGTCTAGCAACTCACCTAAGCTAGGGTCGATTTGTAGACCAGAAGCCGACAGCTCGTCTGCGGTGTTATCGATGTCGGTAGCTTGAGCTAACAACATGTCTTGTGTGATAAGAATGGTGCTGTCTTCGGCTGTGGTTAGTTTCACATCCTCAGATTCAGGTCCATCGTTCACAGCCAGAACTTCGATTCCTGCCGTTGTTGTTGCAGTTGCACCGTCATCATCGGTCACAACCACATCTAGGCTGATATCACCATTAAAGTTCTCGTTTGGCGTGAAGGTCACAGACCCATTATCGTTTTGAACCAAGGTGCCGTCAGAGCCAGTGTAAGTCACGCTTTCAAGCGACACTTCGCCATCAACGTCAGAGCTATTAGCAATTAACTGCTCAGGGCTGATTGTGATGGTGCCATCTTCGTTCATTTGGTAAGACGTAGAACCCGCTACCGGCGCATCGTTAACATCCGTTACCGTCACACCAATATTCGCATCGACTGTCTCAGTGCCATCAGTCACTGTGAAGCCAAGGTTTACATCGCCATTGAAGTTCTCGTTCGGAGCAAAGCTATAAGTGCCGTCACCATTGTCAGTGAACACACCCTCTGCGCCCGTGTAAGACACATCAGTGATAGACAAGTCATCGCCGTCAATGTCTGCAGCACCTGCTAGTAGGTCTGCATCCGTGAAGATTAGCGTTCCATCTTCCTCAACAGTAAAGTTTTGGTCTTCTGCTGTTGGTAGGTCATTGACTGGGTTAACCGTTAGGTCGACGCCAGCTTGAACAGTTTCAAGGCCATCTGACACATCGAAGCTTAAGTCAATGTCACCGTTGAAATCAGCATCCGGAGTGATTGTAAATGAACCATCATCGTTCGCTGTTACGGTCGCATTGTCACCTGCAGATAGGTTGCTTGCGGTTAGTGCATCACCATCAACATCGGATGCGTTAGCCAGCAACTGCTCTTGAGATAGCGTAATTGAACCGTCTTCATCAACCGAGTAAGCCACGTTTCCGGTCACTGGTGCGTCGTTAACTGCAATAACTTCAATACCAGCGGTAGTCTGAGCCGTTGCACCGTCGTCATCAATAACCGTCACATCAAGGTTGATGTCGCCGTTAAAGTTTTCGTTTGGTGCGAACGTTACCGACCCATCTTCATTTTGAACCAAGATACCGTCTGCACCTGAGTAGCTCACGCTATCAAGCGACACTTCACCGTCCACATCGGAGCTATTAGCAATCAACTGCTCAGGGCTCAATGTGATGGTGCCATCTTCGTTCATTTGGTAAGACGTTGCGCCTGCCACTGGTGCATCGTTAACGTCTGTTACCGTTACGTCAATGTTAGCATCGACCGTCTCTGTACCGTCAGATACTGAGAAGTCTAGGCTTACGTCACCGTTGAAGTTCTCGTTCGGTGCAAAGGTGTAGGTTCCATCGCCATTGTCGGTAAACACACCCTCTGCGCCAGTGTAAGACACGTCGGCAACTGAAAGCTCATCACCATCAATATCAGAAGCACCTGCTAGCAGTTGCTCGTCCGTAAAGGTAAGCGAACCGTCTTCTTCAATGGTGTAAGCGACATCTTCTACAACTGCGATGTCATTCACTGGATTCACAGTAAGGTCAGCCGTTGCAACAACCGTTTCAGTACCATCAGAAAGGTCGAAGCTTAGGTCAATATCGCCATTAAAGTCAGCATCCGGGGTAATGGTAAATGAACCATCATCGTTTGCCGTAACGGTCGCGTTATCACCGGCGGTTAGGTTGGCAGCGGTAAGATCATCGCCGTCCACATCCGATGCTTGAGCAAGCAGCTGCTCTTGGCTTAGTGTGATTGAACCATCTTCATCCACTGAGTAAGCCAAGTCACCTGACACTGGCGCGTCGTTAACCGCGATAACTTCAATACCCGCAGTGGTTTCAGCCGTTGCACCCTCTTCATCAGCAACGGTGACATCTAGGCTGACATTGCCGTTGAAGTTTTCATTTGGTGCGAAGCTGTAAGTACCATCACCATTGTCAGTAAAGATACCGTCTGCGCCTGAGTAGGAAACGTCGCTAACGGATACATCACCTTCAATGTCTGAGCTGTTCGCAAGAAGCTGTGCTTCAGAGATGGTAATCACGTTATCTTCGTCAACGCTGTAGGTCGTTGAACCTGCAACTGGCAAGTCATTAACGGCAATGACGTCGATACCTGCGGTTGTTTCAGCGGTTGCGCCATCTTCATCCATAACAGAGACATCAAGACTGATGTCACCGTTAAAGTTTTCGTTTGGAGCAAAGGTGTAAGTACCATCACCATTATCAGTGAATACACCATCAGTGCCGCTGTAGCTTACATCGCTGACAAACACTTCCCCTTCAACGTCCGAGCTGTTCGCCAGAAGTTGTGCATCGCTTAGGGTAATACTGCCGTCTTCTTCAACGCTGTAAGAGGTTGTGCCTGTAACCGGTACGTCGTTGATTGGAACCACTTGAACATCAATATTCGCCGATACAACATCTGTACCATCACTCACATCGTAAGTTAGGTCGACATTACCATTGAAGTTCTCGTTTGGAGCAAAGGTATAAGTACCGTCGCCGTTATCCGTGAACACACCGTCTGTACCTTCGTAGTTAACCGACTCGACAGAAAGATCATCGCCGTCAATATCCGTTGCACCAGCCAATAGCTGTTCATCGGTAAAGGTCAGCGAACCATCTTCATTAATGGTGTAGTCGTGGTCGTAAATAACCGAAAGGTCGTTAACTGCTGTTACAGTAACGTCTAGTTCCGCAGGCGTAACCCCGCCGTTACCATCGTCCACGTTGTAACTAATCGAGAATTCACCATTGAAGTTCTCTTCCGGTGTAATGGTGTAAGTACCATCACCATTGTCAGTGATAAGAGCGTTCTCAATTGAAACATCTCCAACACTTGGTTCGTTACCACCCGTTTCACCAGAATCATCACCTTCCTCGCCGGTTAGCAATTCAGAGATATCAATGCCGTTTTCATTCGCAAGCGCTTCTTCTGCCGTTGGTAAATCAAACGCATTCTCGCTGCCTACATCTTGGCTTGGAACAATAACGCCATTCACGATATCAAATACATGCCAATGGTCACCTGATGGGTTATCAGATAAATCTGGGCTGAAGGTTTCAACCAATGTATCGCCTACAAACACCTGAACTTGTACATCTTCAACACCATCTACATCCCAACTTCTGCTGGTGTAGTTGTGTACTGAATAGTGCATGTCCGCATCTTGGTAGTTTGGAATGGTGATGGTTTCAGGGCCGCCACCATTTGTGTCATCTACATCTTGTTGAACAACGTTACCTTCACCAAGATCATGGCTCATGTCGCGATAGTAAATATGGTCTAGCTCATTGCCATTCTCTGTATCGTAGAGCCATAGGTGGTTGTCCATATCACGTGGACTGTCGCCCCATGTGACCACGATACGCATATCTGTTTCTTCAAGTACTTCCGATATTGCGGTTACGCCGCCATTCACATCTTCGCCCGCAGGGACTAGGAAGCTACTGGTAATTGAACCTTCTTGTTCAATGGTTACCGTGCCTTGGTCAACGACTGAACCTGTAACAGAGTAATTACCTGAATCATCCGTTACTGTGGTGTAGCTATTGCCAGCGCTGTCGGTCAGGGTGACTTCTGCACCAGACACTGGATTACTGGTTTCAGCGTCCAACACTGTACCGGTTACGGTTGTTTCATCGCCCTGTTCTCCAATAATTGCGGTCATGTCATCGTCTTCGATGTCAGTCGCGAATTGTAGGAGCTCTTCTTGAGTAATGGTGTATGAACCATCTTCTTCAATGGTTATCGCCACATCAGCAGAAACAATCGGTGCGTCGTTCACTGGGTCAACGGTTAAGCCTAAGTTAGCGGCAATTGGAGTGTCGCCATCGCTGATGCTGTAGGCAACATCGATGTAGCCATTGAAGTTTTCGCTTGGAGTGATTGAGAACGTGCCATCGCCATTGTCGACAATCGTTGCATCGTCACCCACTAAGGTTAAGTCGGAAGCGACAAGGTCGTCGCCCTCAATATCAGCGGCATTCGCAAGTAGCTGCTCCTGCGTGATAGTGATGACATGATCTTCATCAACGTTCGCGTAAACATCAGATGTCGTTGGCAAGTCATTGACTGGGTTTACCGTCAGATCGGCGTTCGCCACAATTGACTCAGTGCCGTCTGAAATATCAAAGCTTAGGTCGATATCGCCATTGAAGTTAGCATCTGGCGTTACCGTAAAGGTGCCATCGCCATTATCAACAACAGTTGCATTATCGCCTGCGCTTAGGTTGCTTGCGGTCAGGTCATCGCCATCCACATCAGATGCTTGAGATAGCAACTGCTCTTGAGTCAGAGTAATCGAACCATCTTCATCAATGCTGTATGCCAAGTCACCCGATACTGGTGGATCATTAATTGGAAGAACATCAATACTTGCGCTGGTGGCTACTGTCGCACCGTCTTCATCTGTCACCACTACATCGAGGCTAACATCGCCATCGAAGTTTGCGTTCGGTGCAAAGCTGAATGTGCCGTTGCCGTTGTCAGTAAAGATACCGTCAGCGCCTGTGTAAGTAACACTATCAATCGCCACTTCACCTTCAATATCAGAAGAGTTCGCCAACAGTTGCTCTGCACTGATGGTGATAACTTCATCTTCGTTGACTGAGTAACTGGTTGAGCCTGCGATTGGCGGATCGTTCACCTCAAGTACAGTGATTCCCGCGGTAGTCGCTTCTGTTGCCCCTTCTTCATCGGTAACAACAACCGCTAAACTCACATCTCCATTGAAGTTCTCGTTTGGAGAGAAGGTGTAAGTGCCGTCACCGTTGTCTTCGAACACACCATCACTGCCAGTGTAAGTCACGCTATCAATCGCAACCTCACCTTCAATATCTGAAGAGTTGGCTAATAGCTGTTCGTTACTGATCGTGATTGAGTTGTCTTCATGCACAGTGTAAGACGTGCTACCCGCCACTGGTGGATCGTTCTCAGGCGTCACGCTCACATCAATGTTGGCTTGAACCGTATCCGTGCCATCTGACACATCAAAGCTGAAGTTCACATCACCATTGAAGTTCTCGTTTGGCGCAAAGCTGTAGCTTCCGTCACCATTGTCAGTAAGCACACCATCAGCACCAGTGTATGTCACACCTTCGACTGTTAGGTCGTCACCTTCAACATCCGTTGCACCCGTTAACAGGTCTGCGTCAGTGAAGTTAAGAACCCCATCTTCACCAATAGTGAATGCTTGATCTTGTGGCTCTGGCGCATCATTGACAGGTGTTACCGTCAAGTCTAGGCCAGCAGCGACCATGTCCTCTCCATCGGTGACATCGTAACTAAATTCGATATTACCGTTGAAGTTTTCACTCGGTGTAATGGTGAAACTGCCATCGTCGTTCATTTGAACGGTCGCATTTTCATCATTGGTGGTTAGGTTGATTGCTGATAGGTCATCACCATCAATGTCGACAGCGTGCTCTAGCAACTGCTCTTGAGTTAGCGTGATGCTGTTATCTTCGGCTGTAACGGCACTAATATCACCGTCAACTTCTGGAGCATCGTTCGCAGGTGAGATGTGAATCGTCACGTCTTGCGTAGCTGTTGCGGTTGTACCGGTATCAACATCTGTTGATGTTGCATTCACAGTTAGAACCACATCACCATTGAAGTCACCTGAAGGGATAAACTCTAGCCCTTCTAGCTCGCCTGGTTGCAATGACCAAGTGCCATCACCGTTATCGGTACCTGCAGAAAGCGAGCTGCCTTCTGGCACGTCTTCAATCAAGATAGCAAGGTTTTCTGAGCCATCGGTATCTGTTAGAGCTGCATCAATATCAAGTGGTACAGGTGTGTCTTCAGTACCAATGATTTGGTAATCCGCGTCAGACACTGTGATTTCGATGTTGTCGATACCAAACGCCTCGTCACTCACACCTTGGTTCAAGGTTGAACCGAAGCCTAACTCAAGTTGGCCGTCTTCAACGGGTACCGTTAGGTTGATTTGATGTGCTTGGTCGTTCCAACCACTGAAGCCTTCACCTTGCGACACGCCGTGAACAACTTCACCGACTTCATTGCCCGCTGAATCGTACAACGTTGTAGTGCCATCTTGAGTTTGGAACGCCGAGTTATCTAACGAAGTAAGCTCTTCGCCGCCGACAAAGATTTGGAATGACTCACCATCCCAAGAATCAATTTCGTAGAAACTGAACGAGATATTAACTTCGCTCACATCACTTGGAATGTCGTAAGTTTTGCTGACAGCTTCATCGCCACCAGTGCCACCAATACGACCTAGCATGTCACCTGATTCGAAGCCTTGTGAGCTTTCAGTACCGGTATTCCAGCCGTTTGAGCCAGACTCGAAGTTGTCAGAAGCAATCACTAGGTCAGAAGCAATCGACAGCTCTGGCATATCAACCACAGATTGAACATCAATCGTCGCTTCTGCTGGTACTGTCGCTGTACCGTCATTCACGTCGAACGTCACGTTCACATTGCCGTCGAAGTTTTCATTCGGTGCGAATGTGTAAGTACCGTCGCCGTTATCAACCAAAGTACCGCTATCTGAAGCCACATTTTCAACCGATAGGTTATCGCCATCAATGTCGCCCGCATTTTGCAGCAGTTGCTCTTCTGTAAAGGTAAAGCTGGTGTCTTCTTGAGTCACAAACTGTGGCTCACCGACTGTTGGCAAGTCATTGACAGGGTTAACGGTAAGATCAGCCGTTGCTTGAAGCGTCGCATCGCCATCGGTAATGTCGAAGTTCAAATCAATGTCGCCATTGAAGTTAGCATCTGGCGTGATAGTGAAACTACCATCATCGTTTGCTGTAACTGTCGCATCACCACCAACGGTTAGGTTAGCCGCTGTTAAGTCATCGCCATCAACATCACTCGCTTGAGCAAGTAATTGCTCTTGGCTCAAGGTAATTGAGCCATCTTCGTCCACGCTGTACGCCAAGTCGCCCGATACCGGAGCATCGTTAACAGGCAGAACATCAATGCTTGCGTTGGTCGCTACGGTTGCGCCTTCTTCATCAGTAACGACAACATCAAGGCTTACGTCGCCATCGAAGTTAGCGTTAGGTGCGAAGCTGAATGTTCCGTCACCATTGTCGGTAAAGATACCGTCTGAACCTGTGTAGTTAACGCTATCAATCGCCACTTCACCTTCGATATCAGAAGCGTTTGCCAACAGTTGCTCTGAACTGATGGTGATAACTTCGTCCTCGTTGACTGAGTAGCTGGTTGAGCCTGCGATTGGTGGATCGTTCACCTCAAGTACAGTAATACCCGCGGTGGTCGCTTCAGTTGCGCCCTCTTCATCAGTTACGACAACATCAAGGCTAACTTCGCCGTTGAAGTTTTCGTTTGGTGAGAAGGTGTAAGTACCGTCACCGTTGTCTTCAAAGACACCGTCAGCGCCAGTGTAAGTCACGCTATCGACTGCCACATCACCTTCAATGTCAGAAGAGTTAGCAAGTAACTGTTCGTCGCTGATGGTAATTGAGTTGTCTTCATGAACGGTGTAAGACGTGCTACCTGCAACCGGTGGATCGTTCTCTGGTGTCACGCTGACATCAATGTTGGCTTGAACCGTATCCGTGCCATCTGACACATCAAAACTGAAGTTCACATCACCATTGAAGTTCTCGTTTGGCGCAAAGCTGTAGCTTCCGTCGCCATTGTCAGTAAGAACACCGTCGGCACCTGTGTAAGTCACGCCTTCAACCGATAGGTCATCCCCATCGATATCGGTAGCACCTGTTAGCAAGTCTTCATCTGTGAAGTTCAAGATGCCGTCTTCGCCAATGCTGAACGTTTGATCTTGTGGTTGTGGAAGGTCATTGACTGGGTTAACGGTTAGGTCAGCCGTCGCAACGAGCGTGTCTGTACCGTCGCTAATGTCGAACGTTAGGTCAATGTCACCATTGAAGTTCGCATCTGGCGTAATGGTAAAGCTGCCGTCATCGTTAGCAACAACCGTCGCGTCTCCATCAACAATCAAGTTAGAAGCAGTAAGGTCGTCTCCGTCTACATCGCTTGCTTGAGAAAGAAGCTGCTCTTGGCTCAAGGTAATCGAACCGTCTTCCTCAACACTGTATGCCAGGTCGCCTGATACTGGCACGTCGTTGATTGGTAATACATCAACCGTAATAAACGTATCAACTTGAGCGCCGTCTTCATCTTGAATGGTCACATCCAACTGCACTTGGCCGTTGAAGTTTTCATTCGGAGCGAAGCTACATGTACCGTCACCATTGATTGAGAAGATACCGTCTGGGCCATCGTAGTTGATCTCAACAAGCTCAACATCACCTTCAATATCAGAAGCGTTCAGCAGAACTTGAGACTCATTGAAAGTCAGTACTGAATCTTCATCGATGGTGTATGACGTTGGGCCAGCAACTGGCGGATCGTTCACCTCAAGGACAGTAATACCCGCAGTTGTTGCTTCGGTCGCGCCATCTTCATCCGTCACGACAACATCTAGGCTAACTTCGCCATTAAAGTTCTCGTTTGGCGAGAAGGTGTATGTACCGTCACCGTTGATTTCCAGAACACCGTCGCTACCACTGTAAGTCACGTTATCAATTGCGACTTCGCCTTCGATATCCGAAGAGTTCGCTAGCAGTTGTTCGTTACTGATTGTAATAGAGTTGTCTTCATGAACCGTGTAAGACGTACTACCCGCAACCGGAGGATCATTCTCTGGCGTCACGCTCACATCAATGTTAGCGGTTACCGTATCGGTTCCATCTGATACATTGAACGAGAAGTTGACATCGCCATTGAAGTTTTCGTTTGGCGCGAAGCTGTATGTGCCATCGCCATTGTCGGTTAGGACACCATCTGCGCCAGTGTAAGTTACACCTTCAACACTTAGGTCGTCCCCTTCAATGTCCGTCGCACCTGTTAATAGGTCTTGGTCATTGAAGGTTAACACGCCATCTTCGCCGACTGTGAATGCCTGGTCTTGTGCTTCTGGACCATCGTTCACTGGTGAAACTGTTAGCTCTAGGTTGGTAGAGACAACATCATCACCATCAGACACATCAAACGTAAAGCTAACATCGCCATTGAAATCAGCATCTGGCGTTAATGTGTACGTACCATCACCGTTATCGGTAATCGTAACGCTCTCATCATCGGTCGCTAAATTCAGAGCCGTCAGATGGTCGCCATCGAGATCTCGAGCATTAGCTAACAAGTCTTCTTGCGTAATGGTGATAGAACCATCTTCTTCTACTGTTGCTGCAACAGGCAGCGCTTCAGGTGCGTGCTCAATGTGCGCGCCTGTCGCGTTAATGTAGATGGTTTGAGAGACCGTTTCAGAATCATCATTCGATAGCTCTGTTGCGGTTGCCGTTACATGAACTTCAAACTGTTCGTTGAAGTCTTCTGGTAACTGGATTTGTAGTGAATTTTCGATAGCCGTTGTCGGTAAGTTCACCGTACCATCAGGGCCAACCGTTACTTCACCGCTGTAGATTTGGCTGTTCACTTCACCCACATCGATTGTGAAGTTGAAATCTGTGTAGTCAGCATCACCGCCGCCATACAAATCTTCAAAGCCGTAAACCAGCTCGCCGTCTTCATTAACCGTCGTGCGAGTATGTTCGATACCATCTTGGTTTAGCTGAGAGCTTGAACCACCATGGAAGATCGCGTCACCATTCTGGCCTTGAATCACTGTCTCGGTTCCATCAGCAGCCACAAAGACAAGTTGAGGATCAACCGTATCCATGTTCGCAGGCGAACCATCCTCAGCACGGAACTCGTACTGACCGTCTTGCATCGCATCAAAGTCGTTGTGCTGATGTCCGTTTGGAATTAAGAACAGGTTAAAGCTTTCGCCTTCCTCGACTTGGAAGCTGAATTGATCTTGCCCTGGAACAAGGTCGCCGCCACCACCAACTTGTGATGCGTTTTCGTAAACAACTTCAACACCTGTGATGTTGCCGTCTTCGTCTACTTTGTAGTAACCCGCAGCGTTTTGGTAGCCAGCCGTCTCACCTTCAAACGTTACTGTGATTTCAGTGTCGTTGTAACTGGTGATACCGTTCTCTTGGTCATTCAGAACGCCTTCGTTATCGTATTGAATAACCGAACCTTCTGGCACACCATCTACTGTAACAGTGAGTGTTTCAGACAAGTCTTGGTCGACAAGTGCCGCCGCAATGTTCAGTTCAACAATGCCGCCTGGCTCAACCAAAATAGCTTGGTCATCAACGTTAACGCCGTCGCCATCGGTTATCACAAGATCCGGCGCATCCGCGACTGCTTCAATATGAACGTTAAGGTCTTGTTCAACCTCATCCGTACCGTCTGTTACCGTAAAGCTGAACTGCAGATCACCACTGAAGTGCTCTTCAGGAACGAAGCTGAACGTGCCGTCACCATTGTCGGTGACTGTGCCTTCATCGCCAGAGTAATTGATGCTAGTAACGCTTAGGTCGTCGCCATCAATATCAATCGCACCACTCAACAGATCTTCTTGAGTGAACAGGATGCTGCCATCCTCTTCGATGTGGTACATGCCTGGGGCAACAATTGGAATGTCATTCACCGGATTCACGGTCAATGTCATATCATTAGACGTGCTCAGCTCACCATCGCTCACCTCATAAGTGAATGCAATATCACCGTTGAAGTTTTCAGAAGGTGTCACTGTGTACGTGCCATCACCATTGTCTACAATGCTGGCGTTCGGATCATTGGTTTCAAGCGAAGAAGCAAATAGCTCATCGCCATCTTGGTCGCTCGCGTTCTCCAACAGCATTTCTTGTGTAACGAGGATTGAACCATCTTCGTCGACATCTGCCACCATCGGTGTCGCTTCTGGCGCATCGTTGACGAACTCAACTTTTAGGTCGATGTTTGCGGCAACCACATCAGTGCCATCGCTCACATCAAACGCTAAGTCAACATTACCGAAGAAGCCTTGCTCTGGTGTTAATGTGTATGTTCCGTCACCATTGTCTGTAACTTCTACCGTGTCGCTTGCGCTCGTTACATTCACAACTGACAGTTCATCACCTTCAACGTCTGTCGCTTGTGCCAGTAATTCAGCTTCGGTAATAGTAATCGCTTGACCATCTTCCGTAGCGAAAGACATGTCAGGCACGTCTGGGGCATCATTGATTGGATTTACGGTTAGGTTGAGGTCAGCGGCAACAGTTTCGATTGCGTCAGTGACATCGTAAGTAAATTCAATCTCACCAAAGAAATCTGCACTTGGTGTAATCGTGAAGCTACCGTCTGGGTTTTCTACAACAACAGCATTTGGATCGTTGGTCGCAAAGTTAACCGCTTCAAGGTTATCGCCATCTACATCGGTTGCATTCGCTAACAGATCCTCTTGAGTAATAGTGATTGAACCATCTTCATCAACAGTGGCTTCAATTGGACCACTCACCTCAGGGCCTTCATTGACAATTTCAACGTCAATTCTTGCAGTGCTTGGTGCACTTGCTTGGCCATCACTGATATCGAAAGTCAGATTCACTTCACCGTAGAAGTCTTCTGCAGGTTCGAAGGTAAAGGTATTATCACCGTTATCCGTTAACGTACCTTGCGTTTGGTCTGCAAGTAATAGGTTTTCGACATGAAGAATGTCGCCATCAACATCGGTCGCACCAGACAATAGGTCTTTCGCTTCGATGATCATGGAGCCGTTTTCAAGCATTTGGGTGTGCAATGGTTCACCCGGAACCGGCACATCATTGACTGGTACGACCGTTAGGTCTAGATGCGTTGCAACTTCATCAGTTCCATCAAACACCTTGTAGTCGATGTCGATTTCACCATTGAAGTTTTCATTCGGCATGAAGGTAAACGTACCATCGCCGTTATCAACTAGCTCACCGTTATCACCACCGTAAGTGATGTCAGAAATAGACAGCGTATCGCCTTCCACATCTGTGGTGTTCGCTAGCAAGTCATCTGCACTGAACGTGATACCTTCATCTTCATCTGTCGATAGAACAATCGGGCCAGAAACGATTGGCGCATCATTTACTGATTCGAAATTGATATTGATGATATTGCTGTCTGTCAGCTCACCATCGGTAACTTGGTAACCAAGTTCGATTTCACCATGGAAGTTTTCATCCGGTGTTACCGTCCAAGTGCCATCACCATTATCGGTGAGTGTTGCATGCTCTGAGTTTTCACCCACTAGCTCTAGATTTTCAATATCAAGGTCGTCGCCATCAATATCAGATGCTTGCGCCAGTAGTTGCTCTTCGGTAATCACAACCGAAGCAAACTGGGCAGAACCATCGGTATCGACAGTAATATTCGGAAGATCAGCCGTTAACTCGATTTCGTTGTCACCCGCATGGATATTCAACTCAACCGTTTCAGTAATCTCTGAGCCATCTACACCAATCGATGTAAACACCGCTTCATCATGACAAGTTTGTGACACTGTCATGTTTTGAACGACGTAAGTACCATTACCTTGCACGGTACCAAGCTCAAAGTAGGACACTGGTTGATCAACCGTTAGCGTGTAATCTGTCTCGAAAGTACCACGGTCTTCTTTGTGGTAAGTCATCGAGTCAATTAGGTCGCCATCCTCATTGAACGCTTTGATTTCTACTTCTGTAAAGTGACGAGACTCTTCCATGAACCAGCCACCCAAACCATCTAGGTGGAAACTGATTTCATTGATGTCTTGACCTTCAACTGAAACCGTCAGTTTCTCATCACCACTTAAGCCTTGGCGGTCAGTATCACCGATACCATGACCAATGTGGGTGTTGCCATTCCAGGCACCAAGAGGGTCATCGTTACTTTGAACAGTTACCGTTAAGTCACCATCTGAGAACTCACGCGTATAAGGGTCAACTTCTGTACCCCAATCATCCACACTCGCGTTATCGTCAAACGTACCGATTTGTGTGGTGTGTGTACCTTCAGCAAGAGCATCTTCACTTGGAACAAAGCGCACTTCGGTATCTGCAGGAACTTCTTGTCCTACTTCCAGTACCACCCATTCGTCATTCACATTTGCTTCAATGATGCCGTTTTCTGGCGCTTGGTCTAAACGTAGTGCTGGTTCTTCACGAAGTGTCACACCAACTGTTTGGTCTTCTTGCGCTTGGATGAAGATTTCATCGCCCGCTTCTGGCGCATCGTTGACAGGGTTAACCGTCAAGTCGAGTGTCGTCAGAACTTCATTCTCACCATCACTGATGCTGTATGTGAAGTCCAACTCGCCATTGAAGTTTTCTGTGTGCGTAATAGTGAATGAACCATCGTCATTAGTAACAATTGTCGCATCTGGATCGTTGGTTTGTAGGTTAGATGCCGTTAACTCATCACCTTCAACATCGGTCGCATTAGCGAGTAACTGCTCTTGAGTAATGGTGATTGAATTATCTTCATCGACTTCAGCCTGAATGCCCGAAGTTTCAGGTCCGTCATTCACAGCGATAACATCGATGCCAGCGGTTGTGGTTGCGGTTGCACCGTCTTCGTCAACGACAACAACGTCTAGTGAAATATCACCATCGAAGTTTTCATTTGGCGTAAAGGTGTAAGTACCATTGCCATTATCAACAAAAGAGCCGTCATCACCGGAGTACGATACTCCAGACAGTGAAACATCACCTTCTACATCGGAAGAGTTTGCCAATAATTGCTCATCACTGATCGTGATTTGGCCATCTTCTTGAACTGTGTACGATGTTGAGCCCGCTACTGGTGGGTCATTCTCAGGCGTTACGCTGACATCAATAACAGCTGATGTTGAATCAGTACCGTCAGAGACATCGAATGAGAATTGAACATCACCATTGAAGTTCTCGTTTGGAGCAAAGCTATATGTGCCGTCGCCATTATCGCTAAGAACACCATCTGCACCAGTGTAGAGCACGTTTTCAATCGACAGTTCATCACCATCAATATCCGACGCACCTGCAAGCAGGTCAGCATCGGTGAAGAGTAACGTACCGTCTTCTTCAATCGTGAACTGTTGATCTTGCGCTTGTGGCAAGTCATTAACCGGATTCACGGTAATGTCTAGGCCAACTTGAACTGAACCACCATCGTTATCGATGATATCGAAGTTCAGATCTAGGTCACCGTTGTAATCTGCGTTCGGTGTGATGGTGTAGCTGCCATCATCATTGTGTTGGATGGTCGCATTTTCATCAGTAGATAGATTGATAGCTTCTAAGTTATCGCTATCGATATCACCTGCTCTTGCTAGCAATTGCTCTTGGCTTAGCGTGATGGAGCTATCTTCATTGATGGTGTAAGCCAAATCGCCCGATACTGGCGCATCATTGATTGGCAATACATCAACGTTAATGTGTGTTTCAACCGTTGCGCCATCTTCATCTTGAATGGTCACACCCAGTTGAACCTGACCATTGAAGTTTTCGTTGGGTGCAAAGCTGCATGTACCATCACCATTTACAGTGAAGATACCGTCAGAGCCATCGTAGTTAATGCCAACAAGTTCTACATCGCCTTCGATATCCGAAGCATTCACAAGAATCTGAGATTCACTGAACGTCAGAACCGAATCTTCGTCAATGGTGTATGACGTTGGACCCGCAACTGGTGGATCGTTCACTTCAAGAACGGTAATACCTGCTGTGGTTTCATCAATTGCACCTTCTTCATCTGCAACAATCACATCAAGGCTGATATCACCGCTGAAGTTTTCATTAGGAAGGAAGGTATAGCTGCCATCGCCGTTATCTTGGAACACACCATCAGTGCCACTGTAAGTCACAGTATCAACCGACACCGCACCTTCAATATCCGAAGAGTTAGCTAGCAACTGTTCATCAGAAATTGTGATGGCATTGTCTTCATTGACCATGTATGAGGTTGAACCCGCAACTGGCGGATCGTTCTCAGGAGTCACACTCACATCAATGTTAGCGCTGACTGTTTCTGTGCCATCAGACACATCGAAACTGAAGTTCACATCGCCATTGAAGTTCTCGTTTGGCGCAAAGGTATAAGTACCATCACCGTGGTCGGTCAGTACGCCATCACCACCTGTATAGCTAATACCTTCAACGGTTAAGTCGTCGCCATCAATATCGGTGGCACCGGTAAGTAAGTCGGCGTCTGTAAATTGAAGCGTACCGTCTTCTGCGATACTGAATTGTTGGTCTTGAGGAACCGGCAAGTCATTAACTGGGTTAACAGTAAGATCGGCGGTTGCTTGAACCGTGTCAGTACCGTCAGTGATGTTGAATTGAATATCAATGTCACCATTGAAGTTCGCATCTGGTGTGATGGTGAAACTGCCGTCATCGTTAGCTACAACCGTCGCATCACCACCAACTGTTAAGTCACTTGCGGTTAGATCTTCGCCTTCTACATCGGACGCTTGAGACAACAGCTGATCTTGGCTCAGTGTGATTGAACCATCTTCGTTAACGTTGTAAGCCAAATCACCAGACACTGGCGCATCATTGATTGGTAATACGTCAACATTGATGACGGTTTCCACTTCTGCACCATCTTCATCACGAATGGTGACATCAAGCTGAACTTGGCCATTAAAGTTCTCATTTGGAGCGAAGCTGCAAGTGCCGTCACCATTTACTGAGAAGATACCCTCAGGGCCATCGTAGCTAATACCAACAAGCTCAACATCCCCTTCTACATCTGAGGCGTTAAGCAACACTTGAGACTCACTGAAGGTAAGTACTGAGTCTTCATCAATGGTGTAAGACGTAGGGCCTGCAACCGGCGGATCGTTCACTTCAAGAACATTGATGCCCGCGGTCGTTGAGTCGGTCGCACCATCTTCATCAGCAACAACCACATCCAGTGCAATTTCACCGCTGAAGTTCTCATTTGGCGAGAAGGTGTAAGTGCCGTTACCATTGATTTCGAGGACACCGTCGCTACCAGAGTAAGTCACGCTGTCTATCGATACATCACCTTCAATATCTGAAGATGTTGCCAATAGTTGTGCATCAGAAATGGTAATCGAATTATCTTCATTCACCGTGTAGGACGTTGAGCCCGCAACAGGCGGATCGTTCTCAGGAGTCACGCTAACATCAATGTTTGCAGACACGGTATCGGTACCGTCTGACACATCGAAGCTAAAGCTCACATCACCATTGAAGTTTTCGTTTGGAGCAAAGCTATATGATCCCTCACCCAAGTCAGTCAGTACGCCATCAGTGCCTTCATAAGTGATGCCCTCAACCGTCAGGTTATCACCTTCAACGTCTGTCGCGCCTGTAAGCAGATCCGCGTCTGTGAACTGTAAAGTACCGTCTTCTGCAATACTGAACTGTTGATCTTGAGGTACTGGCAAATCATTTACTGGGTTAACGGTTAGGTCTGCAGAAGCTTGAACCGTATTGGTACCATCTGAGATATCGAAGCTGATATCAATGTCGCCATTGAAGTT
>NZ_JBFRSC010000076.1:0-490 GCF_041473335.1 Vibrio sp. 10N.222.55.C7 | reverse complement strand
TTAGTTTTCCGGATTGGTATCAGTTAATTTTCCGGATTGGTATTATCGATAGCCAGAAACGACGAAAGCCTAGTCATAAGACTAGGCTTTCTAATAAGTGGCGGAGTGGACGGGACTCGAACCCGCGACCCCCGGCGTGACAGGCCGGTATTCTAACCAACTGAACTACCACTCCGCAGTGTCTATTCAGCATAAAGCAATTTGGAGCCTGGCGATGTCCTACTCTCACATGGGGAAGCCCCACACTACCATCGGCGCTATTGTGTTTCACTTCTGAGTTCGGCATGGAATCAGGTGGGTCCACAATGCTATGGTCGTCAAACAAATTCTGTTGTTAACTTGAATAATCAAATCAACTAAATATGGTGCTGATACCCAGACTCGAACTGGGGACCTCACCCTTACCAAGGGTGCGCTCTACCGGGCTGAGCTATATCAGCAATTCAAGAACCGTTTAAAAACGACTCTAAAAATTTAAAGCCTGGCGATG
>NZ_JBFRSC010000074.1:0-6088 GCF_041473335.1 Vibrio sp. 10N.222.55.C7 | reverse complement strand
TTTTCTCGCACTGGCGGCAAGCGTACTTAGGACGAACATATTCCAACACTTTGAGTACCGCTGGCGTGAACTCTAGCTTCTCGCTGCGGTCTTCCCCGATTTTATGCAGGCTATGATTGCAGCAAGCGCACTGCTTTTCATGGTCGTCTACATCAAGTTCGATAACCTCACGAGACAAGGTCTTAGGCAGAGGTTTACGTTTACCGCGCTTTTTCGTTGTGGTCGTGGTTGTCACCTCAACCTCGTCTTCTTTAACGGCTTCACATTCCGCTTCGTTGAAGAGGTCACCTTGTGATTCATCGTAAGGCTTTAATGCCTCCGAGCGTTTCGCGAACTGACGGTCGAAGGCGAGTTTGAGTTGTTCAAGCAGCGATTGGCGCTCTTGTTTCCACTCATTTTTCTCCGACATCAGAGCAGCTACCATCGCTTGTAGCTCGGCAACATCTTGGCTTTCTGGGTTGATATTTGGCGTCTTTTTCATAGCATTGATTATACTAAAATCGTGCCGTTAACGCTTGGAGAATAAGGCTTTATTCTCGATTAACTCATTGTAAAATCGTTTATTTTGATGGGTTCGTGGCCGATAATTGTGAAGCCTGAAAGCAGTCTATCAAGCTCAAATTGAGTGAGGGTAAACACCTGATTTTTCTCTTTTGAAGGCCACTTATACTTGGCTTTTTCAAGGCGTTTATACCAGAGGGCGAAGCCTGTTTTATCCCAGTACAACACTTTAATCTTATCGCGCTGTTTATTGGTAAACAGGAACAGCGCACCGCTGCCAAGAGGCAAGTCAGTATCATTTTCGATAATCGCTGCAAGGCCGTTGATGGACTTTCTAAAATCGACGCTTTCACGATAAAGGTAAATGTCTGGAGCGCTGAGCATACCTTTCATGACAACGCTCCAATGAGTTCAGCAAGATAGGTGGCTGGCGTGCCTTGAGGAATGCTCAGCTCCACATCATTGATGAGAAGTGTCATGTTCGCCGTAGCTATCTGGGCCTGATACTTGGTTGTCTTTTCAACGATTTCGGCTCTAACAAATCCGACAGATTCCGATTGGTTTGCTGTTTGGAGTTGACGCCGTTTGGCGAAGAACGTGGATAAACTCAGTCCATGCTCTTCACAAAAAGCGCGTTGGGTAACACTGCTACTTTCATATTGTTCAAACAGTGATTGCCATTCTAGGTTGGTGCGTCGTTTTGCCATTTCAACTCTCCTTTGGGTTGGAGAGATGATCTTATTCTTCGTGCTGAAAGATTAGAATGCGGTGTTCATGGCACGCTTACGGATTAGCTGGCATTGTTATCCCCTTAAAAATCTAGACGACAACTATGCTGACACGGGGGGAAACAGCCGATCGCAATCACCGAAATACGCATAAGCGACATATTGTTTTTTAAAGTTAACTGGGCTTAGATATCCAAGAGCACTGTCCTTCTTGTTCGATTATAATCAACTTCGATGTGCTTGGATGAAAATACGCAAGTGCTTGATGCATCTCTTCTCGCGGGTGAGGTGTTGCGTTTCAAGTGGCGGAGAGCCTTTAAATCAGAATGCTACCCGAACAAAAAAATGGCCATAAGAAACTAAGATGTTTCATGGCCACATTGTTAGATTAATGTTAAATAAATTGAGCTACGGATACTCCCCATATTTCAGCTTAGTATTAACACAATCATTTACCATCGATAGCCCAAACTAACTGTATATGCTTCTCTTGTTTCACCTTTATTATAAAGGGCTGTGATATTATAGTGTTTACCTATTTGCTTATTAAAACCAATCAAATAAGCCCATTGATTTAGAGAAACATCAACGTCATAAGTGAACTCACCTTGTAACGCATCTACATAACCTAGATTACCGGATAACGTAGAATCTAAGCCTTGATATTCAGCACCAATTAATAACTGAGCTCTATAATCAACAAGCTGATAACCAACCATTGGTTGAGCAACAAACAGAGTATCACCCCAGCTCGAAGAGCCCTCTAATCGTGTTTGAGATGCGGTCATATTAAGCGTGGCGAAAAATTCTTTATACCCGACGGCTAGTGTAGTACCCACACCTAACAGATCATAGTCAAGACTTAAAGGAAGCTTCAATCGACCAGGGCTACACAGAGGGAGTCCTTCATTGCTTAGCGCACTACATAAGGCATCACCTAATCCAGGATCGATGCCGTTTAAACTATCTTTAACTTCGTTTAAACTCTCCGATGTATATTGCGCATCAATGGTTGCCTTAACTTTAATCTTTCCAGCTAAAGCGTAAACATTCCAGAAAGGCAAAATATAGACATCTCCCCTTATACTAAAACTCTCAGCATTAACTTTGGCGAAGGTCTCTGTCGGTTCAAAGTCCTTATCTAAATTCTGAAGGCCTAATGCTCCGAGACCTAAATTAAAAGATTGAAAGCCAAGATCCATATCTTGATTGCGATAAGCGACAGAAAAACCGTATGGAAGAGGAATATCAATACCTTGTCTACGGACTAAGTCTCCCATCAGTGGGAAAAAACTACTGACCTCGACCTTTTCTTCTCGAATACGAGGATCTGATGCTTCTTCAAGCTTTTCACTATCTAGAACTTCGACACCATCTACATCGTCATAAAAAGCGACGGGAGTCATGAGCAATGACAGAGTAAGCTTTTCTTTTTTTCTAGTTACTCCGTTTGCCACAATGGTTTTGCTTTTAACGTAAAATTGACCATTGTAACGCTCACTGATTAAGATTTCTTGTCTATAATCCTCAATTCTATAAGTACCATAGGTAAATGGTTGCGAATTAGTGATCACCATTTTAACAGGCTTGCGATCTTCAACACTTATCTCAACTCGCATGAAACGAAAATAGGCGACATCTTGAGGTAGTTGATACTTAGAATAGTTAAAACGTACAATTGCACGACGTTCATCTAATTCTTCAACGGTAACCGAAGACCGATCGTAACTATCTGAGTAGGCGCGAAGTCGATATTCTGTTTTAGTCAAATATTCAATGGAGTCTATCGCTCCACCATCTTCTGAGAGTGAAGGTTCACCATCGATTTGAGAAATTTGATCCTGAAAATATTTAATCCTCAAATCAATATTTCCCTTTAAATCTGTTGTTTGCACTAAATAAAAAGATGAAGATGAAGCCTCCTCATTAATTGAAGTGACTTTACGAACGTGCTCAACAATATGATCACCTTGAGATAAAGTACTAATACCATACTTAGGTAGGTGTTCCGGTATGCCATACTGCTCAAAAATCGAAGCTTCTTTTGCATTAGCAATATTAGAGAGTATCAAAATAAAAGAAAAGAAACTTACGCACCAAGATCTACGAAATAAAATAAAAAAAAATTTCGATGATTTACTTTCATCTCTATCCAACAAACTCTATTTAGCATATGTAGCATCATTCCTACCTCACTGTAATAAAAGACGACTTAGTAAATAGCATCACAAATACCTTGTGATGTGCTAGCATCAATACCCATATTTATCGTAGCATCCCACGCTGTAATATTCTTGTTTATTTCGCCACCATCATCCGTGGCATTATTAACTATCACCAATATGTTATCTGTATCTTCTTGGTATCGATATTCAGGGTTGAATAATTCATCGCTAAACCACAAACTCGATACTTCTCCCATAAGAAGAAGGTCACCTTCATCAGGCGCTATCTTCGATCCGCTTTGGTTATATAATCGATTAAATACAAAAGGAATTTCAGCTTGGTTACAGGCTTTTCCACCGAAGCAAGCCAAATTACCTATTGTGTCAAAAATAGAGTCTTCAATCAGCTGGTTATTAAAACTTGCGACATAGTCAAAATGATAAATGATAGGAGTGATGTCATGATCGACTTCTTTTGCGTAATCACGAATAGCACATTTATATATCAATTGATTATTTAATTGATTAAACTTTCTTATCTCTTCTGATACCCTATCTAAAGTGGTAGGATTTTCCGATGGTGAGAAATCATCAAAGCGTAAAGGCGTGTCGGTCAACCGATCTACATATAGGATTGATGATATTAACGTGTACGCAGGTATATCTGCTATTTGTGGCAAATCACGAATATCATCACTATCTCCTATTAAAAATAGGACAACATCAAGTAATTTAATACCCGGTAATAATTCTATATTAATCAAGAATAGTAACTTTAACTCCGCTATATAACTATCCGTTTCATTGTTATTAAATCCTATAATAGAAGGGACGGTTAAAGGAGCTTCATGAGCGAGGCTTGTTACGTGATAGCCTGGGTATTCCTCATATTCTGTGCAAACCCCAAGGAATGTCTTTATGCACTCACGATGGGACTCAATGTAGGGTGAAAAGGGAAGTAATTTCGCTCGCGGTTCGATTGCTGCAATATCCGATGCGTATTTCAAAGTAAGCTTCGCCACAATCGATTCCGTGCTATCGCCATCTTCAATCCAGCCCAAGATGTCACTGACCATACTTTCGATGGTTTGGTCAGGTAAACCAAACAAGCGTCCCGTTATTTCTGCTTTTACTTGTTTTTGTAGTTCTAAAATCTGATCAACCGTCAATTGGTTAATACTTAAATCAGGATACAGCGTTGCCATTGCAGTTTCTAAAGTGTCGTATTGGTCTTTCGCTGCAGCGTATGATTCAAATGAAAGTCCGAGCGGTAAACTTTGCATAATCGCTCTGCTAAAGAAATTACCGGCAATATCATCTTCAGGATCGCGCTCTCCACTGGTTGTTTGCTGAAGCGCATTAATTGATGTCGCACCAGCACCTTGCCCAAATACAGTGACGTTTGTACTATCTCCGCCAAAGTCTTCGATATGTTGGCTAACCCACTCTAGAGCTCGCTTTTGATCACCAACCGCAAAGTTGCCCCCTTTCGTTTGACCTGCATCTTCAACCCACCGTTTTCCCAATAAACCAAGACGGTAGTTAAAAGTAACAGCGATAAAGGGGTTATCACTCATTGTACTTTGTGCAACGGCGACATCTGGAATTATATTGGGCAGGTGTCCAGATCCCGTTTCAAACGAACCACTATGGATATAAACATACACAGGTAATAAATCACCTGAAGTCGCATTATTAGGTCTCCATACGTTCAAGTAAAGGCAGGTCTCTGAGTACAATTCTGTTGAGCCAAACTGAGGGCATATGTTCCCAAAGTCTGTATACGAATTATTTTCGGTCACCGCTTGTGCTAGAGGCAGCATCACACTGTGTTCAAAACGGTCAGGCGCACCGAAGAAAAAATCACCTTCGCTACTATCGCCCGAGTAAGCATAAGGTATCCCTTTGAACGTTTCTATTGTAACCAGTGAGGTACCGTCTTCAGTCGCAGAAAGTGAAGGGGCGACTGTGATTATTGGTTCTTTGAGGCCTTGTATAGTCACTTCACCTATTTGAGCCTCAAAAGTAATGGGTTGAGGTGATTCCTCTTCAGGAGCAGGGGTAAAGCTGAACTCAGTAGAATCATCACGACAACCGAAAAGTACAACTCCGATCAAGACCCAAAATGCTTTTGTCATCACTTACCTCTTCAATATCGAAAGTAAAGAACATTGCTATCACGCTTTGAATACCAAAATCAATCTTCTAATATTAGACTTAAAAATCAGAAAAGGTGGACAATATTACAATTACAGGTTCTGTCGTAAACAGTGGTGATAGGTTAAACTCTTCATCAAAATTCACCACTGCCGACGCTATGGCCATCAAATTTACAGGCGCCACTTTCCTTCCGACATCATTCTTCCGGCTGTTCGTTATTACGTTTCTTATAAGCTGAGCTACCGTGAAACCGAAGAGATACTCAATGAGCGAGGTATCGATGTTGATCACTCAACCATCAATCGGTGGGTTATCAAATACGCCCCACTATTGGAGCACAGAGCACACCGAAGAAAGAAGCCTGTCGCTACTTCGTAGCGGATGGATGAGACTTACATTAACGTCAAAGGCCAGTGGAAGTATTATTACCGAGCCGTTGATAAATGCGGTAATGTGATTGATTTTTTACTGTGCGAATACCGTGACGAGAAGGCAGCTCGCGCCTTCTTCACCAGGCGTTGTTGATCAAATCAG
>NZ_JBFRSC010000073.1:0-21199 GCF_041473335.1 Vibrio sp. 10N.222.55.C7 | reverse complement strand
CCGCGATGAACCTTTTTTTAATCTCGTAAAAGCAGCCGAACATAAACCGTTCATTTAAAGAGTTGTTAACGTGGCGGGTTATTACCTAAGAAACTCTTATATGAGTGTGAGGTCAGTCCTGTTTGCAGTAAATTACTGATATTCATCACACTTTGTAAGTAAACGATTGCTTGTGATGCAGGGGAAGTTTGAGTGTAATCTCATAATTTTGTTACACTTAACTGTTGACCTATGCGTGACCAATTCGACATAAATATGAAATCGTCGTGTTACATCTAGAATGTTAATTTAAGATTAGTCATGTTGAAGTCTTATTGTTCGAACTCCAGGAAAGGGGTCGCAATAGATTATAAAAAGCAGTGGATTCCCTAAAAAGTTCAAAGGTATGACAATGAAGCAACGCCTTATTCTAAAGACAGCACTAAGTGCTGCAATTCTAGCTACTCTAGCTGGGTGTGCGTCTCAATCAGCTCATGATTGGAACCAAGACGAAACTTACAAGCTAACGATTCTTCACACAAACGATAACCATGGTCGTTTCTGGCAGAATAAATATGGCGAATACGGCATGTCTGCACGTAAAACGCTAGTTGACCAACTTCGTTCAGAAGTTGAAGCAGAAGGCGGTAGCGTGTTGCTTCTATCTGGCGGTGACATCAACACGGGTGTTCCAGAGTCAGACCTTCAGGACGCAGAACCTGATTTTAAAGGTATGAACAAAATTGGTTACGATGCAATGGCATTGGGTAACCACGAGTTTGATAACTCTTTAGACGTACTACAAAAGCAGATCGACTGGGCTAACTTCCCAATGTTATCTGCAAACATCTACGATAAAGCGACAGGCGAACGTAAATTCCAAGCGTACGAAATGTTTGAAAAGCAAGGCATCAAGATTGCGGTTATTGGTTTAACAACTGAAGATACCCAAAAGATTGGTAACCCTGAATTTATCGCAGGCATCGATTTCCGTGACCCTAAAGAAGAAGCGAAGAAGCTAATCGCTGAACTTAAAGAAACAGAAAAACCGGATCTAATCTTTGCTGTGACTCACATGGGTCACTACGAAAATGGCCAACGTGGTGTTAACGCTCCGGGTGATGTTGCACTCGCTCGTTACCTAAACGAAGGCGATCTAGACATGATCGTTGGTGGTCACTCTCAAGAGCCTGTATGTATGGAAGGCCCTAACGTAGCGAAGAAAAACTTCAAGCCGGGTGATGAGTGTAAGCCTGACGTACAGAACGGTACTTACATCGTTCAAGCTCATGAGTGGGGCAAGTACGTAGGCCGTGCTGATTACGAATTCCGTAACGGCGAACTAGAGATGGTGAGCTACGATCTGATTCCAGTTAACCTTAAGAAGAAAGTTAAGATTGACGGTAAGAAGCAACGTGTTCTTATTCAAGATGAAATCGCACAAGACCCAGAGTTACTTGAATTCCTACGTCCTTTCCAAGAGCAAGGTCAAGCACAGCTAGAAGTTCAAATTGCTGAAACTAATGGCAAGCTTGAAGGCGACCGTAACGTTGTTCGTTTCCAACAGACTAACCTAGGTCGTTTGATTGCAACGTCTCACATGGAGCGTGCAAAAGCAGACTTCGCTGTGATGAACTCTGGTGGTGTACGTGATTCAATTGAAGCCGGTGATGTGACTTACAAAGACGTACTAACAGTACAACCTTTTGCAAACATCCTGACTTACACAGACATGACGGGTAAAGAAGTTCTAGATTACCTAAATGTAGTGGCGACTAAACCAATCGATTCTGGTGCTTACGCACAGTTTGCTGGTATCTCAATGACAGTGGCAAACGGTGAAGTATCGAACGTATTCATCGGTGGTAAACAGCTTCGTTTAGATGAAACATACCGCTTCACGGTGCCAAGCTTCAACGCAGCTGGTGGTGATGGTTACCCTAAACTGTCTGACCACCCTGGTTACGTAAACACTGGCTTTGTTGACGCTGAAGTACTGAAAGAGTACCTAGAAGCGAATAGCCCGGTTGACGTGAATAAGTACGCGCCTTCTGGCCAAATGGTTTACAAGTAATTGAATCCAAGCAATTGTATCAATAGGTGCTAAATTAGATTGACTCTAGCACCATGATAAATTTAACTAAAGCGACGCCTCGGCGTCGTTTTTTGTTTATCTACCGTTTGGATTTGTTATGACCCCTGCAATCAATCTCGCCAAGAAAAAGAAAATCGCTCATAGTGTGCATCAGTATCATCATGATGCGAATAATACGAACTATGGATTAGAAGCCGTTGAAGCGCTTGGTCAAGATCCCAAACGTGTATTCAAAACGCTGTTGTTCTGCTTGAATGGTGTGGCGAAAGATTTGGCGGTTGCCGTTATTCCTGTCGACCAGAAGCTCAATCTAAAGCTGGCAGCAAAAGCGGCGGAAGGAAAAAAAGCAGAGATGGCTGATCCAGATATTGCTCAGAAAACCACGGGTTATGTTGTTGGTGGCATCAGCCCGCTTGGTCAGAAAAAAGCGCTGCCGACTTTTGTTCATTCTAGTGCGACAGAATTTGAAACAATATGTGTGAGTGCGGGAAAGCGAGGTTTAGAAATTGAACTTGCCCCTAAAGACTTAGCTCAACTGACTCGAGCTCAGTTTACTGATTTGTGCTTGCAAGTTGATGGTTAGTCGTTAAAAGCCATGACGTACCGAACAATAAACAAAAACGCCCACTCATTAGTGGGCGTTTCTGTATAAGGAGTCATTCTACTTTTTCAGACCTAAAGTGCCACTAACACGTTTCTGAGCTGGTTTATTTGGTCTGTTTGAATCTTGGTTACGGTTTGCCGGTTTTCCGCTTCTACGATCGTTATTGTCGCGATCTGTACGATTGCGATCCGAACGGTTTCTATCTGAATTAGAACGCTCTGAACGAGAGTTCGACTTCCAATTCTCGGTATTACCACCGCTTTCACCGTTCGATGAATTGCGGCCACGCTTTGAGTTAGGCGCATGACGGAATTCATCCGCATTGTTACCACGGTAAGTGCGAGATCGGTTCTCGTTTTGATTACGGCGCGCTGTTGAGGTTTGGTTTTCTTCACGGCTGTCAAAAAGTTTTGCGTCAGTCGCTTTACGAATACGCTGACCTTTGGCGTTCATTTTTGACGCATCTTCTGTACTTACTGAGCCTTCACACATCGCTAATATTTCAGTGATCTCTTCGTCGCTCAGGTAGCGCCATTTTCCGTTAGGAATACCATCTAGTGAGATGTTCATAATACGAACACGGCGCAGTTTAAATACTTCGTAACCCAATGCTTCACACATACGGCGAATTTGGCGGTTAAGGCCTTGCGTTAATGTGATTCGGAACGAGAACTTGGTTTCTTTCTCGACCTTACATGGCAAGGTCACAGTATCGAGAATATGAACGCCAGCGCCCATTTGCTTCAAGAACTCAGTCGTAATCGGCTTGTCGACACGAACCACGTACTCTTTCTCGTGGTTGTTACCCGCACGAAGAATCTTGTTTACGATGTCGCCATCATTGGTCAGGAAGATAAGTCCATCAGAAGGCTTATCTAGACGACCAATTGGGAAAATTCGCTTGTGGTGGCCGATAAAGTCGACGATGTTGCCAGGAATATCACGCTCAGTCGTACAGGTAATGCCGGTCGGTTTATTGAGAGCAATATAGATAGGCTTTTCTTTTGAACGTACTGGCTTGTTGTCGATCTCAACATCATCACCTGGTAATACTTTCGTTCCCATCTCAGGGATCTTGCCATTAATAGTAACTCGGCCTGCATCGATCAATTTGTCTGCTTCACGACGTGAACAAAAACCAGTTTCACTGATGTATTTATTAAGGCGTTTGGCTTGGGATTCTTGTGACATGATATTCTCTTAGCGTTTCACAACGGAAATATAGATAAACAAAAAGCAACTTTTGGGTAGTTGCTTTGAGTTGGAATTCGTTAACTGAGGCAATTTTAGCACTTGGTGTGAGTCTAGGCACGAAATATCGGTCTTGATGCAAAATCGTTATTCGCCTATTTATCTAGCTCAACCTATCAACTGGTGCGCTTTTGATGGCGCTCTCTGTTCTCTAGTTTTTTCTCATTACTCTTTCTGAGCATGACATAGACTGCGCCAGTACCACCATGAAATTGCTGAGCAGAATGAACGCATTGAACATCGTTGATTTGCGTTAGCCAATTTGCAACGTAGCTTTTCATCATTGCTGGTGGACTCGAACGTTCGCCCTTACCATGAACAATGATGACGGTACGAACATCCATTCTTAAACACTGACGCAAAAATGAAAGCACTTCGTTACGTGCGTCTTTCAGTGTTTTCCTATGAAGGTCTAGCTTGGCTTGAATCGGGTATTTGCCTAGGCGCAGCTTTTTGTATACGCCTTCTTGTACACCGTCTTTTTTATAAGCAATAACATCGTCTGGCCTTATCATTGGTGAGTAGTCTAATGATAAGTAGTCTTTCTCGTCATCAGATAGCCACATAGCAGCTTCACGCTTGGCAAGGTGAGATTCTGTGACTCGGTGTACTTTCTGGTGTTCGGCGGTGTCATGGTCGATACGTTTAACGTCGCCCATCATTTCTTGGAATAGATCTAAGTCGTCATCATGAGACATAGTGTGTATCTCAAGTTGGAGAAGGATAGGGTAAGTATACCTAAGTTGAGGTTAGGTTTAAAAATGAAAAAACCGGAGAAGACAATAAGTCTGCTCCGGTGCAAAGCGTTTTGACATTTACTTATAAAGTAAAAGAATACTTAAAAGTAAATGATTTAGGCAGAGCGATTCTAGTGAGGAGATTTTTCAGTCATAACTTTGTATATGAAGAAGCCTCCATAAAACATCATGAGACCCAGAGCCCCGAAGATTACTATCATTGAAGATAGTCCCACCGCATTACCAAATAGGAGATCTAGCCAAAAGTCCATGTGTATACCTCAAAGTTATATGACATGGCTTAGTGTATTAACAAGCATTATCAATTCACTGATCTGGATCAATCCTGTTTCATAAGTTAAATACTTGTTGGTAACTGTGTGTTTTTCGTCACATCATGCTCGTTGTTGTATGTCTTTTGTTCGAACGATTCAAAATCGCAATAAATATGAGAAAAAGCCCTTGCGGATAAATTCAGAACCCGTATTATACGCTCCATCGACAGGCAATGAGCCAGTTAGATATCTCGGTGAATAGCGCAGCTTGGTAGCGCATCTGGTTTGGGACCAGAGGGTCGGGGGTTCGAATCCCTCTTCACCGACCACATTAGAAAAAGCCGTAGCAGAAATGCTACGGCTTTTTTGCATTTTAATCTGGTTTAGAACATGAGGATGGGGCTGGAATGCCAGTCCAATCGAATCCCTCTCACCGACCACATTTAGAAAGCCTGCTCCTTAAGCAGGCTTTCGTCGTTTCAGGACATGAGAAATGAGATTAGAACCTAGGTAGGGTTCGCCTGATGTTCAAAATAAGCTATTGGCCTTTTTCGTATTTGTAGTTTTTACAAGGGAGCAAGGCTGAAATGCTAGTTTCATCGAATACCGCTTTAGCATGTCTTTCCATATTCGAAATGTTATCGTTTTCTTATCGTGATAGCACCAAATCTTGGCTACTGGACGAACTCATTGGTTGCAATATTGTTCTTCACCCAGATCAAAGCTTGTAGGCGATTCTTCACCTTAATCTTTTTAAACGTATTATGAAGGTGCGCCTTAACGGTATTCTCACTGACATAAAGTGTATCCGCAATTTGCGTGTTAGACGCGCCATCACCGAGTAGTTTTATGATCTGCTGTTCGCGTTTGGTGAGCTTGAGGTAATAAGGGCTGGTTTTCGCGCACTGCCTTTCTCTGTAGAAGCTAATGTATTGGTAAATGAGCTTTCTACTCATCCACATTTCACCCTGTAAGATGCAGTTAAATCCGGTAACTAGCTTCTCAAGTGTATCTGATGCATAAAAAATACCGACCAAAAATTGCCACTTCAGCATCTCTGAATGAGGGAAATCATGTGGGGTATTGAGCAATACTTCATGGACGTCGCTTGCCACGTCATCTCTAAGCTCTTGGTACTTTTCAGTGTATTGTCTTGAAAACGGTGCTCCCTTAGAAAATGGAACAAAACTTGAGGATTCGACAAATAACCTGAAGGAAAAGTTTAACGACTTTAGCGAAGTTGACGGGATCATAGTGGATAGAACAATTACGCGCTTAGGCGATGACTTCTACTTCTTCTTCTCGCAATCGCTCAACGAGAGTTATCCCAACCTTAAGGAAAATTTGACGGTAAAAGAGAGGCCAACGGCTTTATCTGGAAGCATCATAGAGGTTCAACACTCTAGAAAACCGATCTTCCGTACGGCGTTGTCCCCTGGTCGTAGACAAGCGAAAGAACGAGCTGCCGATGCCACTCGAGTTGTAGGGAATTACATTATCAGATGGCAAGCAGAGAGACTCTTTCAGGACACTTACGATCTAGACCATGATGAATTTTAAGGAGCCAAGGATGTCGATATTTTTCAGAAAGGCCGCGCTCATTGCGCTGATAGTTTCGCCTTCGGTTTACTCAAGCGAATTAGTTTATACGCCCGTAAATCCAAGTTTTGGCGGAAACGCTTTAAACAGTTCTCACCTTTTTAATCACGCTAATGCTATCAATGATTATGAAGACCCAAGTGCAAGGGATATCTTTGATGAGCAAGAATCAGCCTTAGATCGTTTAGCGTCTAGTTTAGAGTCTCGTTTGATAAGCCAGTTGCTTGCTGATGTAGGTAACGGAAATACAGGGCAGTTAGAAACAGATGACTTTTTCCTCAATATTGTTGACGACTCCGGGACCTTACTCGTTCAAATCGTCGATAAAGCGACAGGGGAATCAACAGAAATCAGTGTTTCGGGACTAAACCCAGACCTCTAATCACAAGGATTGTGTTATGAAATCGATCATTATCGTCCTCTTGACCTTTGTGTTGGGAGGGTGCACTTACTCTATGCAAATTCCAGAGACTTCTGAAACGCCAAAACTGATGCCGAGAGGATCGACTTATACCGATCTTATCTCATTACCTCAGCCTCGCGGGAAAATATTGGTCTCAGTTTATGACTTTAGAGATCAAACAGGCCAATACAAGCCTCAGCCAAACAGTAACTTTTCCACAGCAGTGCCACAGGGTGGGACGTCTTTATTGACGACAGCACTTATCGACTCTCAGTGGTTTGTACCTCTGGAGCGTGAAGGGCTCCAAAACTTATTGACTGAACGTAAGATTATTCGAGCGGCTCAGAAAAAAGATAAGGTCGTAAATAATCATGGGGCAGACTTGTCGTCTTTGAGTTCCGCTAACATCGTCATCGAAGGCGGGATTGTGGCTTATGACTCGAATATTGTTACCGGAGGAGCTGGCGCCAAGTATCTAGGTATTGGTGGTTCCGGGCAATATAGAACGGATCAAGTCACTGTGAATTTAAGAGCGGTTGACGTTAGAACCGGGCAAGTTCTATTGAGTGTCACCACCACTAAAACTATCTCTTCACACGAGATTGGGTTCGGCGCATTTCGATTTGTTGATTACAAAGAACTGTTGGAAGTTGAAATGGGCTATAGCCAAAATGAACCGGTCAATATTGCTGTGATGTCTGCTATTGATGCCGCGGTGATTCATTTGATTGTGAAAGGAATGAAGCGTGGAATGTGGTCGCCGGGCGATCCGAATGCATTAGAAAATCCGATTATCGCACGTTATTCCGAAGCGAGTACAGACATACTTTAAGCTACCGAGTAAGCAGCAAAATAGGGCTATGCGGAAAACGGACCTTTCCCTTAGCCCTGTTTTTTTCTTCAAGCAACTCAATGATCAATTCACATCACACGTAATATCTTTTATCGGTGTTTCCGAGGTAACAAAACAAACATACGCTTCCGCTGGCTTATTCGGGCCTATTCGAATGTAACCTGCCTTTACTTCATCTTCATCAAACGTCACCGAGTGAGAACTTCCCGTTTGGTTGTCGTAAAAGTTTGCTTCAAAATTGTTGTTCATTTGGCTTGCGATACGGTTTCGTGTTGTCGATGTTGTGAATGTTATCGTCGCACATCGCATTGGCGGCTTCTCTGTTATGAGAAATTGCCCACTTTCTTTATCTATCACGCCACCCTTTGTATCTGGCTGAATGTCGATAGCTTGAAATTGTTCTACCGTACAAGTTTCTTTGGCAGACACTACTGTAGGCATAAGGACGGCAAAGGCTAGGGGAAAAGCGAAAAGTACTGGTTTCATTAGAACAACACCATTTATAAAAAGAGCGGAAGATAATAGCACCACTATAGTCGGTCTAAATGTAAAAATTCTGTTATTAAGGAAATGCTTTTATAATGAAAAGGTCATGCCCTAATTAACCAACTAGCTGTCTTCGTTAACCTCAAACTGACACTGTGCTTGTTTGCTCTGTGATTGTTGATTAACTGTAAAGCCTTTCTTTTCTAACAGTTCTAACAGGTTGCCTTCTCCTATCAGGTGTAAAGTACCGACGACTAACAAGTAGTGTCCTTTCGTATCGAGTTTCCAGTCATTGGCAGACAGTTTGTTTGCCCAGTCTACGTTGCGATCCGTTAGGAATGCTTTTTCAAGATCGGTTGGCATTTCAGATAATTCCGCAAAATCCTCAAGTTTGGACTCATCGCCTGCTTTCCAGCTTTCAATGAGGCAATGAACCACGCGATCAGTTTGGTCAAATTCTTCAAGGCTACTGACTAACCACTCTTTACCGTCGTCCTTTTGTTTTGTCATCAGGTCTATTTGGAATTGCAGAGGCTCCAAACTGATAACCGGAACATCTTGGGTAGTCGCTTTGTTCGCTAGCGTCGCATCAACGCCGCTGGCGGAGCCATAACTAAGGTTTTTTAACTGCTGCATTTGTATGGAGAGAGAAGTTGCCCAAGGCGGTGAGCTGAGCAGTTGTTGCGTTGGCATGCCCAATGATTTTGATATGTCGGTTAATAATTGCAGCTGTTCTGTATTGAGTACATCGGCAGTCGTGAGTTTGTTGCGGGGATATACAACGCCATCAGACTTTCTGATATCCGTTTCGATAATTAAGCCATCACTGTTTTTTAGCGCGTCGGTGATCGCCGAAGGAAGGGGGTACATACTCTCGTCTCCAACGTGCACTGAACCTAAGATAGTGAGTGTCAGATCATCCTTTTGTGCTTGCCAATAAAGGGGCTCGGCGACCGCTTGCCTAGCTGAAAAAGCGAGAACGAATAAAACCATGTACCAGAGTGGACGCAAAGGGAGCTCCTTAAGGAAGTATTAAACTCGTTAAAATCGATTTTGACGGTGTTTTTTAACGGTTTTTTTTGAGAACAATGTCACGTTGTTTGTACGAAAAGTATAACAATACGCTGAAACTCTAAATCCTTTCTGACTACCAATGACACGATTTTATGAAATCGGTAAAAAAGATTGTGATTCATTTCTCAAATTTTACGTCAAAATTAAAATGACGGAAGTGCCGTTGCTTGTAACTTGATGATTTTATTTAAATTAAATTTATCAATATTTTTGAGATTTGAAGCCGATCACTTTATTAGCTCGATTTAATTCACGGTAAAAAATAAGCCCATATAGTTTATCTAACTTTCGAAGCGCTCCATTTTGCTTCTTACTCAATTTTTAATTTATGGGTGAATACGATGTTGAAGAGAAACTTACTATCTGTAGCGGTATTGGCTGGCCTAACAGGTTGTGCAGTAACGCAAGCACCAGAACAAAAAGTAGTGAATGCACTGGCTGATAATCTTGATGTTCAGTACGAAATTCTAACTAATCATGGTGCGAATGAAGGCTTGGCTTGTCAGGACCTAGGTGCTGAATGGGCGTCATGTAATAAAGTGAACATGACGCTAACCAATGACGGTGAAGCGATTGACTCTAAAGATTGGAGCATCTACTTCCACAGTATTCGTCTTATTTTAGATGTTGATAATGAGCAATTTAAGATCACTCGCGTTACTGGTGACCTTCACAAGCTAGAACCTACTGAAAAATTTGACGGCTTTGCGGCTGGTGAAGAAGTGGTTCTTCCGTTAACGAGTGAATACTGGCAACTGTTTGAAACTGACTTTATGCCAGGTGCATTCGTGACGGCGCCAAACGCAGAACCTAAGATGATTGCATCATTGAATACAGAAGATGTTGCATCGTTCGTAACTGGTCTAGAGGGTAATAACCTTAAGCGTACGCCTGATGATAATAACGTAATGGCGACAGCGGTGACGCGTTTTGAAAAGAATGCTGCTCTAGCAACGCAAGACGTATCAACTACTTTACTACCAACGCCAATGTCGGTAGAAGCCGGTGAAGGTTCAGTTAGCATTGCTGGTGGTATTGCCCTACCTAAAGACGCATTCGACGCTGAGCAATTCGCAGCAATTGAAGAACGTGCAGATGTGGTAAACGTAGATGTGAGTGGCGACCTACCTGTGAGTGTCGCTGTTGTTCCTACTCAGTTTACGGGTGATTTAGCGAAATCTGGCGCTTATGAACTAAGCATCTCGGAAGAGGGGATTGCAATTAAAGCGTTTGATAAAACGGGTGCTTTCTACGCAGTTCAGTCTATTTTTGGCCTAATAGATAGTCAGAACGCTGAATCATTACCACAACTGTCAATTAAAGATGCGCCGCGCTTTGATTATCGTGGTGTGATGGTGGACGTTGCTCGAAACTTCCACTCAAAAGATGCCATCCTAGCAACGCTAGATCAAATGGCGGCATACAAGATGAATAAACTGCACCTTCACCTAACGGATGATGAAGGTTGGCGTTTAGAAATTCCAGGTTTACCAGAGCTAACGGATGTAGGGTCTAATCGTTGTTTTGATTTGGATGAACAAAGCTGCTTACTGCCTCAGCTAGGTTCTGGTCCAACAACAGACAACTTTGGCTCTGGTTTCTTTAGTAAAGCGGATTACGTCGAGATCCTAAGCTACGCTAAAGCGCGCAGCATCGAAGTTATCCCTGAAATTGATATGCCAGCACACGCTCGTTCAGCTGTGGTATCAATGGAAGCGCGTTACACTCGTCTCATGGCGGAAGGCAAAGAAGCAGAAGCGAACGAATACCGCTTGATGGATCCGCAAGATACATCGAATGTAACCACGGTTCAGTTCTACGATAAGCAAAGCTTCATTAACCCATGTATGGAGTCATCAACTCACTTCGTCGATAAAGTAATCTCTGAAGTGGCGGCAATGCACCAAGAAGCGGGCGTACCGCTAACGACTTGGCACTTCGGCGGCGATGAAGCGAAAAACATCAAGTTAGGCGCAGGCTTACAAGATATTAATGCAGAAGATAAAGTGGCTTGGAAAGGCAACATCGATTTGTCTAAGCAAGATAAGCCGTTCCAACAATCACCACAATGTCAGTCATTGATCGCTGATGGTACTGTAAGCGATTTCGGTCATCTACCAAGCCACTTCGCAGAACAGGTTTCTAAGATTGTTGCTGAGAAGGGTATTCCCCACTTCCAAGCATGGCAAGATGGTCTGAAATACAGCGAAGGCGAGGAAGCATTTGCGACCGAAAGTACACGCGTGAACTTCTGGGACGTTCTTTACTGGGGCGGAACTTCATCAGTATACGATTGGTCAGCAAAAGGGTATGACGTGATTGTCTCTAACCCAGACTACGTATACATGGATATGCCATACGAAGTTGATGCAGCTGAGCGTGGTTACTACTGGGCAACACGTGCAACCGATACTCGTAAGATGTTTGGCTTCGCACCAGAAAACATGCCACAAAACGCAGAAACATCATTAGACCGTGATGGCAATGGTTTTACTGGTAAAGGTGAGGTTGAAGCGAAACCTTTCTACGGTCTGTCAGCTCAACTTTGGTCAGAAACAGTACGTACTGACGAGCAATATGAATACATGGTGTTCCCTCGCGTATTGGCAGCAGCAGAGCGCGCATGGCACCGAGCAGATTGGGAAAACGACTACAAGGTTGGTGTTGAATACTCTCAAGAAACTAACTTAGTGAATAAGCAAGCGTTGAACAGCGACTTTAATCGCTTCGCGAATATTCTTGGTCAACGTGAGCTAGCTAAGCTAGAAAAAGCGGGTATTGATTACCGACTACCAGTTCCAGGTGCGAAGGTTGTTGACGGTAAGCTAGCGATGAACGTTCAATTCCCAGGTGTAGAGCTGCAATACTCTGCTGATGGCGAAAACTGGCTAACATACGATGAGCAACAACGTCCATCAGTTTCTGGTGAGACTTACATCCGCTCTATTTCAGAAAGTGGTGAGAAAGTAAGTCGAGTGACCTCAGTTAAATAATCGATAAGCACTATTAGTAGAAGAGCTCCTGACCTTTATCTTATTCAAGATAAAACGGGAGCTCTTTTTGTTTACTGCGAATTAGGTGCATATCCAAAACTGAAACATATAGAAATCGCCTTTGGTCATATCATCAACAATGCACATAAGGTGACTTTAATCCCAAAAGTGACGCGCTTCTCATTATTCTCTTCAAAAAATAAGCCCCCTGTAAAAAACTCTAAATCAGATGTGATTCAACTATCTAGATCTAATTTTTCTTCGTGAAATAACGTGATCCCGATCTGTATATTTTTCCATCTTAAGTTTTTTATCAATTTTTATGTTTTTAAGTTGTTGATTTTAAAGTTTTAAATAACTTGTCTTTTTTTGATAGTGAGAGGGATCACTCTGCTGTCCCTTTTATTTTTAAACGCGAATTAATTCGAGCAACATAGATTTCATGCCAGGGAGGCTACCAACTACTCAAGCGGTGAAGGTGAATGATGTACCGAAGATGTGCCGCTGAAAAAATTAAACTAAGGCAGTTTACTATGAAAAAAATTATCGCTCTAAGTGCTCTTTCTCTTGCTTTCGCTTCTAGTGCTTTTGCTGGTTCTTCTTACGTAACGGGTAACATCCAAATTCATGACGATGGCCGTATCCACGGTTCTGACATGACTTCTACGCTAGAAGCTGGTCACACGTTTGACAACTCTCTAGGCGGCTTCACGGTTTATTCTGAGTTTGATGGTATCCAACTGGGCAAACTTGAATCTGAAAATGGCGGTGCAGGTAATACTACTCCAGGCATCACTGTCGGTGGTGAGCAATCTTTCAACATTACTGACAAATTATGGGTTGCTGCGGGTTACCAACACCTATTCTCTGCAGGTGAGAGCATTCAGTTCCGTCCATTAGTTAAGATCGGTTACAACTTCGATAACGGTATCTCTATTAGCAACCGTACTCGTGCACACATCGATGATACTTCGGCTAATGCTGACACAGACTACCGCATGGATAACCGTATTGGTTACACAGTGAATGCTGACCTAGCACTTAGCTACAACAACGTATACATGATTGATGCTGAAGCGATGGACCATGAGTTACGTGCTACATGGACTCGTCAAGGTGTTCAACCTTACTTTGAGTTCCGTAGCCAAGCTAACGGCGTAGATTTCGCAAACGGCGATTCTAAGCAGAACAACGCATTCGTATTCGGTGCTTCTTACGGCTTCTAAGCCGATTCACTTGGCTGCTTAGTCTATTAGATTATTAGCCGAGTGAGCTTCTTCGCTAATTAGTTTTTTTGTTAAATAGCTTTTTGTTAAATAGCTTCTTAGCCAATTAGCGAGGAGAAATATAGCGGCACTAACAGCCCGGTTGGTACCGCGACAAGATTTGCTTTACTGTCCAAAAGCAAAGAGCCTAGCAAGTAAACCACAGTCTTGGGTTTACTCATGCTAGGCTCTATTTTTATGACTTCTTTTAATTGCTTGGCGTTGGTCTAGTTAAGCTTTATTTTCCGTTGTAATGACGGTACTCAAACACCTGACCTTCTTCATTAAACGCATACACAGAATACTCGTCTTTCTTATCGCCATATTCCATGCCCGGAGAGCCCATTGGCATGCCTGGAACCGCTAAGCCAATCGCATTACGTGGTGGATTTTCTAAAAAGGCTTTCACGTCCTCTGCTGGAATGTGCCCTTCAAATACGTAACCGTCGATCTCTGCCGTGTGGCAAGAGGCTAGTTTTTGCGTTACCCCTAACTTCTGCTTTATTGGATTCATATCATCGTGGAGCTTCTCTGTAACATCGAACCCAGCATCTCGCATATGTTCTGTCCATTCTGTGCAGCAGCCACAGTATGGAGACTTATGGTTTAGAACATCAGTCGCGAGAGCTTGTCCTGAAATTGCAGCGAGTGCTGTAAGAGTCATAATTTTACGAATCATGGTTAACCTCATGAATATGGTTTTTGTTGATATTAGAATATGTGGGTTTAAACAGTCTTAATCTGTTGGCATTGCTTACTACCGTGATTGACGACATCGCCATCGCAGCGCCTGCAACGACAGGGCTAAGCAGAAATCCGAAAAATGGGTAGAGCACACCGGCTGCGATAGGAATACCAAGCGAGTTATAGATGAAGGCACCAAACAGGTTTTGCTTCATATTTCTTACGGTCGCTTGGGACAACTCGATCGCATTGCTTACTGATAATGGCGATGAGTTGAGTAGTGTCATTTGTGCACTTTCAATCGCCACATCGCTGCCGCTACCCATTGCTATGCCTATATCTGCTTGAGCAAGTGCAGGCGCGTCGTTAATACCGTCTCCGACCATGGCAACACTCTTATATTGCTGTTGCAGCTGAACAATATGTTGAGCTTTCTGCTCTGGAAGCACTTCCGAGATAACCTCGTCGATACCGACGTCTTTACCTATTGCTTGAGCCACAGAGTCGTTGTCGCCCGTTAATAGCAGAGTGTGAATTCCGGCGGACTTTAGTTGAGCTATCGCCTGTTTGCTATCTATTTTTAACGCGTCTGAAATGCCTAATATACCTTCGAGTTTTTGGTCAATCACAATGAAAATAGGCGTCCACGCTTGCGAGCGGCAAAGCTCGATGAAATCCGCGCCAACCTCTGTATTGATACCTAATTGGGTTAGGTACTTAAGCGAGCCAACTTGCACGTTCTTGCCGTTAATTGTTGCTTGTACGCCAAGCCCTCGTTGGTTTTCAAATTCGCTGTGTGGGAGTATTGAAACCTGTTGGCTCTCTGCATATTGGCAAACGGCTTTGGCGAGTGGGTGCTCAGATCCTACTTCTACTGAATAAGCATAAGCCAGTAAAAATTGCTCCGTTAGATTAGCGTAAAAGGCCTGTTGAACGGTTGGTTTGCCTTGGGTCAACGTACCTGTTTTATCAAACACAACAGCATCGATTTTGCTAGCAGACTGCAATACATCCGCATCTTTAATAAGAACGCCAAACTCAGCCGCTTTACCTACGCCAACAGTAATAGAGAGTGGGGTCGCGAGACCTAATGCACATGGGCAAGCGATGATCAGCACGGTCGTCGATACGACAAGCATGTAGCTTGCACTTGGTTGTGGGCCAACAAAAAACCAAACTAAGGCGGCAATGGCAGCGATCGCGACTACAACAGGAACGAAAACAGCAGAGATAGAGTCGGCAAGCTTGGCAATTGCAGGTTTACTGCTTTGTGCTTGGCGAACCATCTGGATAATGCGAGCCAACATAGTGCTTGAGCCAATTCCTGTCGCTTCAATAATTAAGCTGCCGTCACCATTAATGGTACCTGCAGAAACGCCATCATTAACTGATTTTACGTTGGGAAGCGGCTCACCAGTTAGCATGGATTCATCGATGTAAGACTCACCTGATACCACAACTCCATCAACCGGTACTTTCTCACCCGGTTTGACACGTATCTGCATACCCACTTGGATAGCTTCTACGGCGATGGTTTGCTCTTTACCATCGACGATAACCACGGCTTTTTGAGGCTGTAAGTTTATCAGCGCCTGTAAAGACTTAGTGGTGCGTGCTTTGGCTTTGGCTTCAATGTAGTGACCTAAAGAAATAAGGCCAACAATCATCGCACTTGCTTCAAAATAGACATGACGAGAAGCTTCAGGGAACCACGATGGAATGAGCACAACCAACATTGAATAGAACCATGCTGCGCCTGTACCTAGAGCGACTAAGGTATCCATGGTCGCGCGCTTATGCATGAGAGACTGCCAAGCATTGGTGAAGAAGCTACGACCTGAGGTAGCAAGCAGTATCAAACAAACGACACCAACCAAGCCCCAAGCCAGTTGATCGTTAAATGTGGCAATGGTCATGCTGCCACCGAACACACCCCATGCCATCAGCGGCGCACCGATTACCAACGCGCTTACTGAGTTTCTAAGGAAGGCTTGTTGAGTACGAAGTTGCTGTTCTTGTTGTTTTTGCTGTTGAGTCGCTGCATCGTCGACAAACTCAGCGCCATAACCAGCAGCTTTCACCGATTCTATTAGAGCGTTTTCAATGATGTCTCTTGTTTGAGAGGTGAAAACCAAGGCAGTTTGTTCGGCAAGGTTGATCTGAGCTTGGTCGACAAACTCATTCTTTTTCAGTGCTTTCTCTACCGAAGAGACGCAACTCGCACAAGTCATCCCCTCAAGAACAAGGTGATAGGTATATTGGCTAGCTGCGGTTTTATCTTCACTCTTTTTATCTGCTTGTTCGTCTTCTAAATCTGAACTCGATGAAAGGTCATTCGTTTCTGAGTAGGGAGCTGCGTGGTAACCCAGGCTTTCGACCAGCTTAATCACCTCAGACTCAGAAAGCAGAGTAACCAGTGATAATTCCTGTTTGCTGACTTCTAGGTTTAAGGCTTGCTCAGTTTGTTCAAGCGCTTTAGTCAGTTTGCTCACACACTTGCCGCAACTCAGACCGGATAGCGAAAGGTGCAGCTGATTACCCATAGAATAGCCAAGCGTTGCTAACTGTTCGTTGAGCTGAATGTAACTAAATGGAGTCGAAATATCGATGTAGGTCGGCGATATGTCATTAATCATCGTGCTGTCGAGATCGCTAAACAGTGTGCGAACTTTCTTCGCGCAACCCATGCAATTTAGGCCGTTGAGCGCCGTTGTGTAGTAGTTCATATCGATACTCCAATTCTCATCTACGCCTAACATAAACCTTCCCGTAAGGGTAAGGTCAAACATAAATTCAAGAATTTGATCTTGGTGGAGTGCTAGCTGGTGGTTTCAGTTTGGAATGGAAGAGGGAAATTAAGAATGTGCGGCTATAATCTACTTGCTAAGACTATCTATTTACGACTTTAAGGGCGTAATTGGCCTTTCAATAACGGCTTTCGTACAACAACAGCGCATTAATCATTCACTACTGATTGTAGATTTAAGCGGTGGTGATAAAATAGCGCCCAAAATTTAGTGATGTTTGACTATTGCAGGCCTTGTAATGGCGAGCACTAAAAGAATCACCTACATAATCAAGGTATTTAAATGACGGTTAAAACTCGTTTTGCTCCTAGCCCAACTGGCTATCTTCACGTTGGTGGTGCACGTACTGCACTTTACTCTTGGCTATTCGCTAAGAACCAAGGTGGTGAATTCGTTCTACGTATCGAAGACACGGACCTTGAGCGTAACTCTCAAGAAGCGGTTGATGCAATTCTAGAAGGCATGCAATGGATGGGTATGGAATGGGATGAAGGTCCTTACTACCAATCTAAGCGTTTTGACCGTTACAACGAAATGGTTGATAAGCTACTTGCTGAAGACAAAGCATTCAAATGCTACGCGTCTAAAGAGCTGCTTGATGAAATTCGTGCAGAGCAAGAAGAAAACAAAGAAATGGCTCGCTACGATGCTAACCACCCTAAAATTGTTGCAGCAAACGAAGCAGCAAAAGAGGGTGATGCGTGCGTTATCCGTTTCCGTAACCCTAAAGAAGGCAGCGTAGTATTTGATGACCAAATCCGTGGTCGCATTGAAATCGCAAACAGCCAACTTGATGACCTGATCATTCGTCGTACAGACGGTGCACCAACTTACAACTTCGTAGTAGTAGTGGATGACTGGGACATGGGTATCACACACGTTGTTCGTGGTGAAGACCACATCAACAACACACCTCGTCAAATCAACATCTATGAAGCACTAGGCGCGCCAGTTCCAACGTTCGCTCACTGTGCAATGATTCTTGGTGATGACGGTGCGAAACTTTCTAAGCGTCACGGTGCTGTTTCTGTAATGCAATACCGCGATGAAGGTTACCTACCAAATGCATTAAACAACTATCTAGTTCGTTTAGGCTGGTCTCACGGTGACCAAGAGATCTTCTCTCAAGAAGAGATGATTGAATTCTTCAGCCTGAACGCTATCAGCAAGTCTGCTTCTGCATTCAACACTGATAAGCTACTTTGGTTGAACAACCACTACATCAAGACATCTGAGCCTGAGTACGTTGCAAAATACCTGCAATGGCACCTAGACGCACAGAAGATCGATACAACAAACGGTCCAGCTATCACTGAAGTGATCAAGCTAGTTGGCGAGCGTTGTAACACGCTTATCGAACTTGCTGAGCAATCTCGTTACTTCTACGAAGATTTCTCTGAGTTTGAAGCTGGTGCAGCGAAGAAGCACCTACGTGGTGTTGCTAAAGGCCCACTAGAGCTTGCTCTTGCTAAGGTTGAAGCACTTGAAGATTTCACTACTGCAAACATCAAAGATGGTGTAATTGCAGCTGTATGTGAAGAGCTAGAGATCGGCATGGGTAAAATCGGTATGCCACTTCGCGTAGCAGTAACAGGCGGCGGTCAGTCTCCTTCTGTTGATGCAGTGATGGAGCTTGTTGGTAAAGAGCGCGTAATCGCTCGCATCAAGATGGCTCTTGAGTTCATTGCTGAGCGTGAAGCTAACGCTTAATCCTATTTCTCTTGTTTGAGATAGAATGTACTTGAGATAGAACGATCATCAGCCGACAGCTTAATTCGCTGTCGGCTTTTTATTGTTTAATGAAAATACGGTCAACGTATTTTAGGACGAGACAGTTATAGCAAGTCTTGAGCTTTTGCTAAAACACTGAGTTTTGGGAATATATTTTGGCAGCTGTGCTGGTGGTTCATCGGGTTCATATCTGCAATCGCATCTTCGACAATCACCACGTTATAACCCAGTTCAAATGCTTGTCTAGCCGTTGATTCGACCCCAATACTTGTTGCTACCCCGGTCAGATAAATATCCGTAATACCTTGCTCACAAAGCTGCTTCTGCAAATCTGTGTTGGTAAATGCACCCCAGGAATATTTGGTTAGATAGCGATAATTAGGGTTTAGGCGCAGGCTTTCGATGACCTCTCCCCATACGATCTTTGATGCGTCAGGCTGAGCCGCTTTATTTTGCAGTTCCGTTCGGCCTTGTGGACGACCGGCTACATTAACAATAATTACGGGTAAATCAGCATCATCAAATGCATCGCAGAGAGCAAGGCTGTTCTCTATGATCGGTCGGGACACGGTTTCCGGTAATTGATCAACGATACCTTGTTGCAGGTCGATAACGACAAGCGCAGAGCATTTACTCATTTTCATTACTTTATGCCTTAGTGGTCTTTGTGTGAGGTTATAGTGGTTAACTTTTACGGTGTATTAAGCGGGTGTAAAAGCGGATGAAAGCCAGTGCAACCATCATATAAATGAGTAGGTTCAAAGGGGTAGTGACGTCATAAACAGGCACAAGTTGCGTTGCGCTCATGGTAATCATTACTAATAGGTTGCCCCCGAGAACTCGATAGACCATCCACTGATTACCAGCGAACAGGCGATACACCGTAAAGACATTAACAAAGTAAAATGCCATTAATTGCCATACTTCGGTCATCGAAGGTAACAGCAGAACATACTGAATGAGGAACAGTGACCCAAAGGCTAAGTAGCCAATGGTCCAGTGCTTTATCATTTGCCTAGGCATGTTGCTTAATATCAAGGCGCAAATGGCACTGTTAATGATGAACAGACTTCCCGATGATATTGGTAGATATATCCAGACTAGAATTGCTGAGATGAAGCTCATTGTGCCGACTAACGTATTGCTTAATCGTTGCTGGCTGTTGTCAAGTAATCGGGCAAATAAGCGCTTTTTCTTAAAGTTACCCTGGTAGAATTGTTTGACTGTCTCTGGAAAAGGGGGCTTGTAATCGACATTAACCGATGATGCTTCAATAAAAGCCATAGCCTGGTTAAGTATCGAAAAATCATTGTGATCAACCCCTTGATCATGGGCGTTTTGCAGTAACTGTTTGGCAACCCAGATTGCTTGAGTTTGCTGTTGATGCTTCCACTGCTTTCTGGCAGGCATACGGCCATGCAAATCGGGCAGGCGCATCAGATCGTTCAGCGCTTTGAAGGTCGGGCTTTCAATATTTAACTCGCAGCTCGTGTGTAACTGGAAACGCTGCGCTGAGTCATTGTAAGCGAGTGAATGAATGAGGGGAGACATCGCCTCTAAAACAACACTGACTTCGTTGTTAAAGCGTGTGTCATCATCCTCAGGCCAAACCACGCTATAGATGGTCGTATAGACCACGAAGCCAAGCAGGGTTTCTTGCAGCCTTAGTACCGCAATATTAAATGTAGCTACACCATCAAAGCTGCCAGATATCGCCAGCAGGATGCAGACAATAAATGCCGTAATGTAAGCATAGCCGATGACCGGATCGGAACCCATGTATATACAAATTGCGAGTAACAGTGCGATGTTTGCTAAAAAATAATATCGATCTTGCCCAAAAACAGCGATTAACCAAAGCCCGACAAACGCGCCACAAAGCGTCCCCAACAATCTGAGAATGCCTTTTTTCTTGCCAGCAGTAATAGTATCAGTGATGGCCAATATATTGACCACGATAGCCGCCCAGTAAGGCTTCTCAAGGTTAAAATACAACGCAAGGTAGATAGCTAAACAAAATGCTAGGGCAACCTTTATGGCATTCTTGGCTGGAGTGCTCAGTGACTTTATAATGAGTAGCATAGTGGGGTTTAGCGGCAGAGGGATCGAATACGAGGATATTGCCTGATCTTTTGGTCAGCCTAAACTCTAGTTTGAAGGCCTTGATCCATCAAATATAGCAACTCTATTGCATCGTTTAACATTCAGGGGGAGGGGGGCGATCAGTCACTCTACTTATACGATATTGTTCGATGCTGATAATGATCGATAGATCTTCTAATAGTTAATAGCGATAGAACATCAGGTTTATCGTTCTTCTAAGCTGGCTAGTTGTTCCGATTATTTTAGGTTCATCGCGGCTT
>NZ_JBFRSC010000072.1:0-36744 GCF_041473335.1 Vibrio sp. 10N.222.55.C7 | reverse complement strand
CCAAGGTTGAGGTCATCGGTTCGAACCCGATGTATCGCTCCAGCTTTCTTCTAAAAAAGCTATTAAGATTCTTTAAACCACCGTGTTTTTCTTTAGATCACAGAGTTTAAAGGCGACCACAAAGGTCACGCTCTTTCTTTAATGCTGCGAAGCATAATCCCCCAAAAAAGCAAATAATCCTCCATCATGGTGGATATTTTTTTGTCTTAAATTTTTCTTAGCAACTGAAATGCTAGTAAATATCAGGTCTCTGAAGCAGACACTTGAGGTTTTTCACATCTATAAACAGACTTATCCACAAAATGTTAGGTGTGGATAACTTGGTTGATAAAGTTGTTTCAGGCTTAATTCTTTACCTATCCCTAAAAGATCTTTCTTGTTTTCAATATATTAGATGAATTGCAGCGATCGTAACTTGTTGTTTTTTATCAAGTTGGATGCCTATCTTGGATTTAATAAAAGATCGTTAACTTGTTGTTTTTTGATCTTAATCATTTATCGGTACTGTGTTTAACTTTGCTCGGGTGTCGGAAGTTTACGAGAGTTCTGAATTTTTTCCACATTGTTAGAATTGAGAACAAGGTCAAACATTGTTCTCAAATTATGTGCAACGAGTTGTCTTAAATATTGGACTATCGATGTGGGTGTCGCTGTCAATCGTTGATACCAAAAGGGCTAGGCGTCTCTTGGTAGTCCTTTCTCTACTATACGTATCAGTCTGTGCTTTTTGGTGGAGATTTTGCTGTTACTTTTTTGCACACAGCTATTTTTCTGCGTAGAGCTATCTTCTTGCACACTGCTAGCGTTGGGTAACTGCTGTAGTTGTTTATTCAAAGCCCACTCAATATGCACATCAAGCATTTCGTTTTTGCCTTGATGAGACTCCAGGGTTTCAATAATGCGTTGTTGAAATGGTGCATTGCCCATCGCAACAAAGATATTGCGTAACCACTGGGTGTGGCCGATACGTCTGATTGCTGAGCCTTCCATTTTCTTTAGGAAGGTTGCTTCGTCCCAACTTGAAAGTGAAACCAGATCGGCTTCTTGGAAATCTTCTCTGCGGTGAAAGTCTGTTTGCTCTGTGAGTTCGGCATGACGATTCCACGGGCAAACTAACTGACAATCATCGCAACCGTAGATACGGTTACCAATGGCATCTCTATACTCTTCAGGGGTCACACCATCATATTCAATGGTTAAGTACGAAATACATTTGCGCGCATCAACCACGCCATCAGCAATAATGGCACCCGTTGGGCAAGAAGTGATACATGCGGTGCATTTGCCGCACTCATCAACACTGGGTTCATCCGTGGGAAGAGGGATGTTAACTAACAGCTCCCCTAGAAAGAACCAAGAGCCAGCGTCTTTATCAAGAATTAATGAGTGTTTACCTGTCCAGCCCAACCCTGCTTTTTGAGCGAGTGGTCTTTCCAAAATGGGCGCTGAATCGACGAAAGGGCGTGAGTCTAAACCCTCGACCTCTTTTTCAATTCTTTGTCCTAGCTTTTTCAACTGGTTACGGAACAATTTGTGATAGTCGCGGCCTAAAGAATAGCGGCTGATGTAGCCTTGAGTGGTATCGCTTAGGTTAGAGGCGAACTGAGCTTCTGGTGGTAGGTAGTTCATTCGAGCGCTGATCACTCGAATTGTGCCTGGGTGAAGTTCATCAGGACGTGTACGCATCATCCCATGTCGAGCCATCCAATCCATTTCGCCGTGGTTGCCTGCATCTAGCCATGCTTGAAGAGGGGCTTCGTGTTCACTTAAATCAACATCGCAGATGCCAACTTTTTGAAAGCCCAGCTCTTTTCCCCAGATTTTAATTTTTTCAGCAAGATGGTCTAGATTCATGGCTTATTTCTTATTTTCTCTGTTTTACAATTAGAGATAAGGCTAATTAAAATTAGGTTCGGCAAAAATGGGGGCGGATCTTAACGGATCTTAGTGGTGTTGACCAGAACAGACGCGTTTTGATCAGTATTTTTCATAGAACTTACACTTGAGTGCTTGTCTCCCAAAAGCATCACGGTTTACTATTCTTGTTCTTTTGATTTTTATATAGTCAACGATCGATTTTTAGAGAACGTATTCATGAGCACGAAACAATTTACTTTGAAAGATGAACAAGCAACGATTCAATTAGGAACGGAGCTTTCTAATCTTTGCTCACAGCAGACGACTATTTATCTGCATGGTGATCTTGGCGCAGGTAAAACGACTTTCAGTCGTGGCTTTGTAAAAGCACTTGGCCATCAAGGAAATGTAAAAAGCCCAACGTATACTCTAGTTGAACCTTATCAACTTGCAGATTGGCAGGTGTACCACTTTGACCTTTATCGCCTAGCAGATCCTGAAGAGTTAGAGTTTATGGGTATTCGTGACTACTTTACTCCGGATGCTATCTGTTTGGTTGAATGGCCTGAGAAAGGTTATGGGATGCTACCAGAAGCCGATTTGGATATTGATATTCGTTACCAAGACGATCACCGTATTGTTTCTTTAACCGCTAATAGTGAATACGGACAGCGCTTACTTAGTCAGTTGGAGTTATGTTGATTTCTAAACGCCTTATTTCAACAGTGGCCATGATGGCTGCTGTTTTTTCTATACTGTTTTCTTCACTTGTTTCTGCAAACTCACTGAAAAGTTTAAGGGTTTGGCCTTCTCCAGAAGAAACTCGTGTGGTTATCGACTTAAAATCAGAAGCGGACTTTAGCTATTTCACCCTGAGTAGCCCGAGTCGCTTAGTGGTTGATTTAAAAAATACCAGTCTTGCGACTAAGTTACCGGTCGAGGTGAAAGACAGCCCTGTTCTATCTAAGATTCGTAAGAGCTCACCGCCAGACAAAAACACCTATCGCTTGGTTTTTGAGTTAAAGAAGTCGTCTAAAGCAGAATTATTCAAACTGAGCCCGACCCCAGGTGGTCAGTATGGACACCGTTTGGTGATCGACTTACCTCATGGTGCGGCAAGTAAAGCGACATCGACACCGAGTAAGCCAACGGTAAGTAAGAACATTAATCAGGTTAAGCGCCAGAAAGATATTCTAATTGTGATTGATCCTGGCCACGGTGGTGAAGACCCAGGTTCGATTGGTCCTACGCGTAAATACGAAAAAGACGCGACTCTAAGTATTTCTAAGAAGTTAGCAGCTCAACTGAATGCGGTCCCGGGGATCAAAACTCGTATGACTCGTAATGCTGATTACTTTGTGAACCTGAATCGACGTGTTGCGATTGCTCGAGAGAATGAAGCTCACCTGTTGATCTCTATTCACGCCGACGCCTTTACGACGCCTCAACCAAGAGGTGGTTCAGTGTTTGTATTGAACACTCGACGCGCAAATACAGAGATCTCTCGTTGGATTGAGAATAAAGAGAAACAGTCTGAATTGCTTGGTGGTAGCGGTGCAGCGTTCACAAGCAATATTGATGATAAGAACGTAAACCAAACCCTGCTTGATTTGCAGTTTAGCCACTCTCAAAAAGAGGGCTACAAACTGGCAACGGCAATTCTGTCTGAAATGGGTAAGGTTGCGAAACTGCACAATAGCAAGCCGATTAACACCAGCTTAGCAGTATTACGTTCACCACAGATCCCATCAGTACTGGTAGAGACAGGTTTTATTTCGAATCCGACGGAAGAGAAGCTTCTTTTCCAACGTTCGCACCAAGATAAATTGGCACGAGCAGTGACTAAAGCGGTGGTTAAGTATTTGAAGGCTAACCCGCCTGAAGGGATTATCTTGTCTAACGCAACGTCATCAACGGGCAGCGTGAGCCAACATAAAGTCTCTCGTGGTGAGTCTTTGTCTGTGATTGCGAGCAAGTATGGTACGTCGACACAGACGTTGATGAAGTTCAACAATCTGAAATCGAGCAGCCTAGCAATTGGCCAAGTACTTAAGATTCCAGGCAGTGCTTCAACTTCATCATCAAGCAGTGCGGTTAAAACGAAGACCATCACTCACACGGTTAAGTCTGGAGAGTACCTAGGTAAGATCGCCAGCCGCTATAAAGTGTCGGTGGCTGATATTAAACGTGAGAACCGTTTGAAATCAGAGACGGTGAGAGTAGGCCAAAAGTTACGTATTACGGTTGAAGTTAAAGATGTTCCTCTGCGCAAACACAAAGTTGCAAGAGGTGATTACCTTGGCAAGATAGCTTCGAAATACGGCGTGAGCGTCAACAGCATTCGCCAAGCGAATAAGCTAAGATCTGACAGTCTAGCTATCGGCCAAGTGTTGATTATTCCTCACAAGTAGTCTTGGGAATGCTAAACAGCTTCAGGTATATCAATGATAAAAAATAAGAACTAGTGCAAACGTAGCAGCGTTTCCATCAATGGCAGTAAGGTAGCTATAAATATGACGATCAAAATACTGCCAGCTCGGTTAGCTAACCAAATCGCAGCGGGTGAGGTGGTAGAAAGACCCGCTTCTGTTGTAAAAGAGTTGGTTGAGAACAGTTTGGATTCTGGTGCGACACGTATCGATATTGATATCGAGAAAGGTGGCGCCAAGATGATCCGCGTTCGTGACAATGGTAAAGGCATCGTAAAAGATGAGCTTGCCTTGGCACTGAGTCGTCATGCTACCTCCAAAATCCACACTCTTGATGACCTAGAGGCGATCGTCAGCCTCGGTTTCCGTGGTGAAGCGCTGGCGAGTATTAGCTCGGTTGCGCGCTTAACCATGACGTCACGCCCTGCCACTCAAGATCAAGCTTGGGCAGCACACAGTGAAGGCCGTGATATGCAGGTGAAACTGCAGCCTGCGGCGCATCCTATTGGCACTTCGGTTGAGGTGTTGGACCTGTTCTTTAATACGCCAGCACGCCGCAAATTCTTACGCACCGAGAAAACTGAATTCACCCATATTGATGAGTTGCTTAAACGCATCGCATTGAGTCGTTTTGATGTGACGATCAACCTTCGTCATAACGGCAAGATGATTCGTCAGTACCGCGCTGCAAAAACACAAGTTCAAGCAGAAAAGCGAATCGCTGCGGTATGTGGCAATCCTTTTGTTCGTCATATGCTTAAGATCGAACTTGAGCATCAAGGCCTAAAACTTCATGGCTGGATCACCACGCCAGAAGGAGCAAGACAACAAAGCGACCTGCAATACTGCTATGTGAATGGTCGTATGATGCGTGACAAGCTGATCAATCATGCGATTCGTCAAAGCTACGAAACCAGCCTGCGTCCAGACCAATTCGCGACGTATGTGTTGTTCATTGAACTCGACCCACATCAGGTGGACGTGAATGTCCACCCTGCAAAACATGAAGTGCGTTTTCATCAAGCGCGCCTTGTGCATGACTTTATTTACCAAGCATTGAGTGATGGTTTAGCGCAGAGCAAGCAGATCGATGCTGCACCAATCAATCAGTCGGCTTTTCATCAGTCAGAAGTGATTCATCATCAGCAAGATAGTACGAGCTCTGCAGTTGATGGTGTTGCAAGTTTCGCTGAGCCAGAAAGCGTAATGCTTAGCCGTTCGGATCAAACCCAAGTTTCGGATAGGGTGCGACACGCTATTGAGCAAACGCCTGCCTACCCGAGAAAAGCAGAATCAGAGCACGCTTTTGATAAGCCTCAACACAGCGTTAATGATGGTGGGCGACATTATGTTTCATCAATTAGCCCAAGCTCATCAACCAGTCCAAGTTCATCTGCTGGCCGAAGCTCGGCTACTAGTGACAGCAGTTTTACCGGTTCCTCTCGCCAAGAGTGGATAGAGTCTCGACCTGAACCTAAAAAAGAGAAAGAGCCACACCAACATCATGGTGAACCCGCGCCATCTAAGCGAGAAGTGAAAGCCTATAAAGAGCTTCTGAAAACGCCAGATTTTGATGAGCAAGTTGTACAGCCTTCACTTTCTCAAGAGCATGTGGCACCAGTAGAAACCAGAGACAACTTAGAAAATAAAGAAAATAAAGAAGCTAAGCCTGCTCAACAGAATCCTGTTCATTTAAAGCCAAGAGCACCTGTAACGGACTTGGGCAAAGCGGTCTCGATTGTGGAACGTCAGTATCTGGTAATGGGCAATAAGAACGGCAGTGTGCTGGTTTCCTTGGCTAAGGCTGAGTTATTGCGTGTTGTTGGTCAGCTTGATACTCGAGGTGGTGCGTTAAAAAGCCAACCACTATTGGTGCCTTTATCGATTAAGCTGGGTAGTGAACTTGTCGAAGTTGCTAAGGCGCTGAGTCAAACTCTGGCATTACTGGGGATTGAGCTTAAGGCGCGAAACAGCGAGGCGGTAATGGTGATGGGCGTGCCTTCTCCTTTAAGGCAGCAAAACTTACAAATTTTGATCCCAGATCTGTTATCTTACGCGGCTTCAATAAATGCCCAGGGTGCAGTGAAGCAACCTAATGACATGTTGTCAGCTTTGGTTAACTGGATCGGGATTCAAACCGCACAAGTAAAAAGCGACTACACTTTATCTGAAGCGGTTCAACTAGTTGGGGAACTAGAACAACTTTGGCATGGTCTACTTCCATTAGATGATCCAGAGTTTGTTAATCCTATCGACTTTTCAGCGACTATAGCCGCGTTTACGGTTTAATTTTTTCGCGACGACCTTTGTCTTTTTAGCTGAATACGTCGCGACACAAAGCCCTTTGCTAAAAAGCGCTAAAACAGAGAAGCAAATACAAAATATCATGACTGAAAAATTACCTTTAGCGTTGTTTTTAATGGGCCCAACGGCGTCAGGAAAAACAGATTTAGCTATCCGCTTACGTCAGAAATACCCTGTAGAGATCATCAGCGTCGATTCGGCATTGATCTACAAAGACATGGATATTGGTACCGCTAAACCGGATGCGGAAGAGCTTGAGCTCGCGCCTCATCGCTTGATTGATATTTTGGATCCAAGCGAAGCGTATTCTGCGGCAGATTTTCGTCGTGATGCGATCAATGAAATGAATAAGATTGTAGCGGAAGGCAAAATCCCGTTACTTGTTGGTGGCACAATGCTGTACTACAAAGCATTGTTGGAAGGTTTATCGCCATTACCAGCCGCGGATCAAGAGATTCGTAAGCAGATTGAAGCGGAATCTATCGAACAAGGTTGGCAGGCATTGCACGATCAATTAAGAGAGATAGATCCCGTATCCGCTGAAAGAATACACCCAAATGATCCACAAAGGCTTTCAAGGGCATTGGAAGTTTACCGAATTTCGGGTAAAACATTAACAGAGCTAACTCAAACGAAAGGCGATAGCCTGCCATTTCGTGTAAAACAATTTGCAATAGCTCCCAAGGAAAGGACTGAACTCCATCGCCGCATTGAGCTGCGTTTCGAGAAGATGATAGAAGCTGGGTTTGAAGATGAAATGAAGGCGTTGTACGCCAGAGAAGATCTTCACCCTGAACTGCCATCGATCCGATGCGTTGGTTATAGGCAGATGTGGGATTATTTAGACGGTAATTGTGATTTAGACGAAGCGGTTTTCCGTGGTGTCTGTGCAACCCGTCAGTTGGCCAAGCGACAAATCACCTGGTTGCGCAGTTGGGATGATTTAACTTGGTTAGATAGCGAAAACATTGATCAAGCGTTAGAAACTCTTTCAGATGCAATAGCATCTGATTAGTATTGCTGTGTATAATGTGATCGCTTTTGCGTGAATATACTCTGGAAAGGATCCGTTATTGAGGCTTTTAAAAATCACAGCCTTTCAATAACAACGGAGTTTTTTTATTCATTTAGCTCAGATGCAAAGGCCGCACCTTTTTGTGCACCACTAGCTAAATAATTACAACAAAATACAAATAAGGAAAATAAAATGGCTAAGGGGCAATCGCTACAAGACCCATTCCTAAATGCACTCCGTCGTGAGCGCATTCCAGTCTCTATCTATCTTGTTAACGGCATTAAGCTGCAAGGTCAGATCGAGTCTTTCGATCAATTCGTGATCTTATTGAAGAACACAGTAAACCAAATGGTTTACAAGCATGCGATTTCTACTGTGGTACCTGCTCGCGCAGTTAGTCACCACAGCGGCGAGCAACGCACGCCATCTGATCGTCCAGAGAAGACTGAAGATTAATCGTTCAATTTGTACAGCTTGCGCTGTAATAAGGAGTTGGTTGCTTGTTTGACCGTTATGAATCCGGCGAGCGAGCCGTACTTGTTCATATCAACTTCACGCAAGAGGGAGAATGGGAAGATCTAAGCGAATGTGAAATGCTGGTCTCCTCAGCGGGGGTAGAAACGCTACAAGTGATTACTGGTAGCCGACAATCCCCACTCCCTAAATACTACGTTGGAGAAGGTAAAGCCCTAGAAATCGCACAAGCTGTTCAGCTGACCGGTGCTGAAATTGTGATTTTTAACCACTCCCTCTCTCCTGCCCAAGAGCGCAACCTCGAGCAATTGTGTAAATGTCGTGTGATTGATCGCACGGGTTTGATCTTAGATATTTTTGCACAACGTGCGCGAACTCATGAAGGTAAGCTACAAGTTGAGCTCGCTCAGCTTCGTCATATCTCTACTCGATTGATTCGTGGTTGGACTCACCTTGAAAGGCAGAAAGGTGGTATTGGTCTTCGTGGTCCAGGTGAAACTCAACTGGAAACCGATCGACGTTTGTTGCGTGACCGTATAAAGGCAATACTACGTCGTTTAGCGAAAGTCGCTAAGCAGCGTGAACAAGGACGACGTGCTCGTAATCGAGCTGAAATCCCAACAATTTCTTTGGTTGGTTATACCAACGCAGGGAAATCAACACTTTTCAATCGCATCACAAGTGCTGGTGTTTATGCGGCAGACCAACTGTTTGCAACCCTAGACCCAACACTACGTAAGATTGATTTGGCAGATGTCGGGCCTGCAATTCTCGCAGATACCGTAGGTTTTATCCGTCATCTACCACACGACTTGGTCGCTGCGTTCAAGGCAACATTACAAGAGACGCAGGAAGCTGACATTTTGTTACATGTTGTTGATGCCAGTGATGACCGTTTTCGTGAGAACATTCAGGCTGTTCATGAAGTATTAGAAGAAATCGATGCTCATGAAGTGCCAACCCTTGTAGTCATGAACAAAATTGACTGCATGGAAGACCAAAAACCTCGAATTGAAAGAGACGAAGAGGGCGCACCTCGCGCTGTTTGGGTTTCTGCAATGGAAGGAGAAGGTATTGAGCTACTGTTTGAAGCTTTAACTGAGCGTTTAGCTAGCCAGATGGTTCAATTCCGGTTGTGTATTCCACATCAACATCAGGGTCGCATTCGCAGCTTATTCTTCGAGATGAAATGTATTCAACAGGAAGAGTATGATGAAAATGGTAACTTGTTGATAGATATCCGAATGCAACAAATAGATTGGTCTAAACTTGAAAAAAGAGAAGGGGCGCTCTTAGGTGACTTTATCGTTACCAAAGAGACTGCTACAGTATAACGTCATATCAAATGATGGAGCTTTCTAATGGCGTGGAATGAGCCTGGAAATAACAACAACGGCGATAATAACGGCCGCGATAATGACCCTTGGGGTAATAAAAATAATCGCGGCGGCCGAGATCAAGGACCGCCAGATCTAGACGAAGTGTTTAATAAACTAAGTCAAAAGTTAGGTGGCAAGTTTGGTAAAAAAGGTAGCAACGGCAACGGACCATCTATTGGTGGTGGCGGTGCAATTGGCTTTGGTGTCATTGCCGTTATTGCTATTGCTATCTGGTTCTTCGCTGGTTTCTACACTGTTGGCGAAGCAGAAAGAGCAGTAGTACTTCGACTGGGTCAGTTCGACCGTATCGAAGAACCTGGTCTTAACTGGCACCCACGCTTCATCGATGAAATCAGTGATGAGCAACTAGTAAACGTTCAAGCGATTCGTTCTCTACGTGCTGCTGGCACGATGCTAACGAAAGATGAAAACGTTGTGACCGTTGAAATGGGTGTTCAATACCGTGTTTCTGACCCATACAAGTACTTGTATCGTGTAACGAATGCAGACGACAGTTTACGCCAAGCAACCGATTCTGCGCTTCGTGCGGTAATTGGTGACTCACTAATGGATAGTATCCTGACAAGTGGTCGTCAGCAGATTCGTCAAAGCACTCAAGAAACGTTGAACCGTATTATTGATAGCTACGACATGGGTATTCTGATTGTTGACGTGAACTTCCAGTCAGCACGTCCACCTGAGCAAGTGAAAGATGCATTTGATGATGCTATCGCGGCTCGTGAGGATGAAGAGCGTTTTGAACGTGAAGCTGAAGCTTACCGAAATGACATTCTTCCAAAAGCAACAGGTCGTGCTGAGCGTTTGAAGAAAGAAGCGGTGGGTTACTCAGAGCGCACAGTTAATGGTGCTCTAGGTCAAGTTGCTCAATTCGAGAAACTGCTACCTGAATACCAAGCTGCTCCTGAAGTAACACGTAACCGTATGTACCTAGATACAATGGAAAAAGTGTACTCAAGCACATCGAAAGTCCTGATTGATTCTGAATCAAGCGGTAACTTGCTATACCTACCAATTGATAAGCTAGGCGCACAAGGTGGTTCTCAGTCGGGCTCTCGCCCTGCAAAAGCATCATCAACTTACGATCAAATTGAGTTAGAAACTCAAGCGGATCCAAAGCCTAGCACTCAAACTCGTTCAGACAGTTCACGCCAAGGGAGATACTAATAATGCGTAAATTAATGATCCCTGTATTAGTTGTGACGATTGCCCTTCTATTGATGTCAGTGTTTGTGATTCAAGAAGGTGAGCGTGGCATGGTAATTCGTTTTGGTCGAGTTCTCGATGACAACGGCGTATCACGAATCTATGAACCAGGTCTGCACTTTAAACTACCGATGTTTGATCGCGTAAAAGTACTTGATGCTCGTATTCAAACGATGGATGGCCGTTCTGACCGTTTCGTAACATCAGAGAAAAAAGACGTTCTAATTGATACTTACGCAAAATGGCGTATTGCTGATTTTGGACGTTTCTATCTGAGTACCGGTGGCGGTAATATCATGACGGCAGAAGCACTTCTTGAGCGTAAAGTGACAGATGTTCTTCGTTCTGAAATTGGTTCTCGTGAAATTAAGCAGATCGTGTCAGGCCCTCGTAACAAGGACATCCTGCCAGACTCTGCTGATAGCGAAGTCGTCACAACGGTAGCGGCTGCAGAAGCACTAGAAGTTGATGGCGAACGCGATAAGATCATGGAAAACGTTTTGTCTGGAACGGCAGAAAGTGCGATGGCTGATTTAGGTGTTGAAGTTGTTGATTTTCGTATGAAGAAGATTAACCTTCCTGACGAAATCAGTGAATCTATCTACCGCCGTATGCGTGCAGAACGTGAATCGGTTGCTCGTAGACACCGTTCTCAAGGTCGTGAGAAAGCGGAAGTTATCCGTGCTCAAGCTGAGCTAGAAGTGGCAACAGTTCTTGCTGAAGCTGACCGTACAGCTCGAATCACTCGTGGTGATGCGGATGCAGAAGCAGCGAAGATCTACTCTGATGCGTTCAGCAAAGATCCTGAGTTCTACGGCTTCATGCGTTCATTGCAAGCTTATGAGACATCATTTAGCGATAAGAGCGACATTCTAGTACTGGATCCGAAGACTGACTTCTTCCAATACATGAATCAAGCAAGCGGCGCTCCAGCAAAATAAGCTGATGCGTTAGCGAATGCTTAGCTTAATAAGCAAAATACGTTAAAACTTAAAAGGCTCCCATTGTGGGAGCCTTTTTGTTTTCTATGACTTCTTTCAGGAGGAGACATGTTTGTGGATTCACTATTGGGGCGCGAGGGAAGGCGCTTAACAGAGTGGTACTTATAAACAGATTAGTACTTATAGAAACCTAGCGGTAGGTCATGAAAGCGATAACCGCTCCAGCCACCACAAGACAGCCTCCAATGCGGCGCAGTTGCGTGTCTGGTTGCTCGCTCAGTTGCGCGACCATGTTTCTCCAGCCATTGGGTGCAATCAAGGGGCCGAGCCCTTCCACAATAAGTACGAGCCCAATAGCGAGCCAAATTGATTGAGACATGGTTCTGCCTTTTGTCTGTAAAAAATCAATGATATCAGTATCTTTACACATCTGCCCCCAGTTATGGCTGGTTTATTTTTGTACAGCGTTAACGTTTATGAACAAAAAGTGACTGCAAGAAGTGTGATTCAGTGCTAGAATCCATTTTTAATTAGCAACAGAAATTGGAAAGATGGGAAATAACGTAGTCGTTCTAGGCACCCAATGGGGTGATGAAGGTAAAGGTAAAATCGTTGACCTTTTAACTGAAGATGCAAAATACGTGGTTCGCTACCAAGGCGGTCACAATGCAGGTCACACACTTGTAATTGACGGTGAAAAAACCGTTCTTCACTTAATTCCATCAGGCATCCTACGTAATAACGTTAAATGTGTTATTGGTAACGGTGTAGTATTATCGCCTGACGCACTTCTAAAAGAAATGAAGCCTCTTGAAGATCGCGGTATTCCAGTACGTGAACGTCTTTTCATCTCTGAAGCTTGTCCTCTAATTCTTCCGTACCACATTGCAATCGACAACGCGCGTGAAATCGCTCGTGGCGCTAAAGCTATCGGTACAACGGGTCGTGGTATCGGTCCTGCTTACGAAGATAAAGTTGCTCGTCGCGGTCTACGCGTTGGCGACCTTTTCGATAAAGAAGCATTTGCTGAGAAGCTAAAAGAAGTGATGGAATTCCACAACTTCCAACTAGAGCACTTCTACAAAGCTGAAACAGTAAGCTACGAAGAAGTTCTTGAGCAAGCGATGAGCTACGCAGATATGTTAACTGCGATGGTTATCGACGTAACTGACGAACTAGACGCAGCACGTAAGCGCGGCGACAAGATCATGTTCGAAGGTGCTCAAGGTACGCTACTAGATATCGACCACGGTACTTACCCATACGTAACGTCTTCTAACACGACTGCTGGTGGTGTTGCTGCAGGTTCTGGTTTCGGTCCTCGTCACATCGGTTACATCCTTGGTATTACTAAGGCTTACTGTACTCGTGTTGGTTCAGGTCCATTCCCTACTGAGCTATACGATGGCCTTGAGAAGCAAGACCCAGTTGGTAAACACCTAGGCGATGTTGGTCACGAGTTTGGCGCAACAACTGGTCGTCTACGTCGTACTGGTTGGTTCGATGCTGTTGCTATGCGTCGTGCAATCCAAATCAACTCTCTATCTGGTATGTGTCTAACTAAACTAGACGTTCTAGATGGCCTAGAAGAACTAAAAATCTGTACTGGTTACAAGATGAAAGATGGTTCTATCCTAGAAGTTTCTCCAATGGCTGCTGAGTCATTCGAAGAAGCGACGCCAATCTACGAAACAATGCCTGGTTGGTCTGAAAACACATTTGGTGCTAAATCTATCGACGCGCTTCCACAAGCTGCTCTAGATTACATCAAGCGTATCGAAGACCTAACTGGCGTTCCAATTGATATCGTATCAACTGGCCCAGATCGTAACGAAACTATCATCAAGGTTCACCCATACGGCGCATAATGCCTGCTGAGTGATTACCAGGCACGAACAGTGCTTTGATAATAAAATAGTTTTCTAAAAGCCGACTTTATTAAGTCGGCTTTTTAATACCTGCAATTTAGCCGTTCACTCTTTGATGGTGATCTTTTAAGCGTCATCAGGCAAAATATTGCCCATTAGCGGCAAGTTTTGTCTAAAGCCGTCGGGGTTATTGCCGATACAGATATCATGGAAAGTGAAGTTCACCCTGTTTTGTGCGTGTAGAAATCCTCTGCACCCCTCAATAGATAACTTTAGCGACAGATAATAGAGTGCAGGTATGAAGCTACGAATTGTGGCAGCTTCATTAATAATGGCGCTGAGCTCACCCTTGAGTCATGCTAATTTGGCTGATGTGGGAGAGCCCGTTCCAATATATACAGAAGCTGAACTGATTAATTTAATCGAAAATAATCAACATCTAGAGCGAGTGAAAGCTGATAAGTGCCAGTTAGTTGAAGATATCGTTGCTCGTGCAACGCGTATTAGCTTGCCTTCTTATGAGTTTTTATACGGTGATATGTTGGCTTGGGGTGTGTGTGTTCCACAAGATGTAGAGCTTGGCCTTTACTATATGGAAAACGCGGCACATCAAGGTTTACCCGCTGCATTAGAGCAGTTAGGTCGTTATTACTCTCGTGGTACTTTGGTACAACAAGATCAAGAGCGTGCGATTCCGTATCTACGTGAAGCAGCCTCGATGGGTAACTTAAGTGCGAGCATTCACTTAGCGGAACTCTTGTTACGTGACTACGGTAGCCCATTGGATTATGAAGATGCTTACCGTTGGTTGTATAATTCGGTAACCGCAGATCAAAGACAACACAGACGTATCACTGTGCTTCGTAGCGGTCTGGAACAGAGAATGCCAGACAATATTATTGCTCGAGCAAAACGTCGAGACGTATTCTGGTAAGACAGATTATTGAATGAGCAATGATGATTAATGACTGCACTCGTTAATCATCTAAAAAACTCGTATTAAAAAGGCCTCGCTGAGATTCATCAGCGAGGCCTTTTTTGATCTGAACGGAAAACCGTTTATCTAATTCGGTAGCGTTATTGAACCACCTCACCAGACTCAATCACCGTTTCACGAACAACCTTGGTGAAATCGAGTGCTTCTTGACGAATCTTATCTTCGTCTACCGTTAGCATGTCGCGATCTTGCATGATGATCTTGCCATCAACGATGGAGTGACGAACATTGCCTGAGTTAGCTGAGTACACCAGTGCTGAGTATGGGTTGTAGACTGGAACCATGTTTGGCGCCTTAGTATCGATCACTATGATGTCAGCCAGTTTGCCTGCTTCAAGAGAGCCGATCTTATCTTCCATGTGCAGCGCTTTTGCTGCTCCCATTGTCGCCATGTCGATCACTTTGATCGGCGGCATCGCAGCACGATCTTTGTTAACTAGCTTGTGAACTTTAGCGACTTGGTTGAACTCATCAATGGTGCTCAGTGTGTTACCAGACATTGGGCCATCAGTACCTAAACCGATACGCACGTTCTCGTCATACATCTTAAGGGCAGGTGATACACCTTTTGCTGACTTGATGTTAGCACTCATGTTATGAGCTACACCCATATCCGATTTCTTCACCAGTTCGATATCATGATCGTCAACAAGGATCATGTGTGCACCCACCAAGTTCTTGTTGAGTGCGCCAATGCTGTCCATGTATTGAACCGGGGACAATCCATCAGAACGCTCTGCGATTTTCTCTTCTTCACGGTGTGATTCTGCAAGGTGAATCATTACTGGAACATCTAATTCTAGGGATAGTTTAGATATTTTCTGAAGGATCTCTGTGGTGTTGGTGTAAGGCGCATGCGGGGCAAACGCTGGTGTGATGCGTGGGTGATCTTTGTATTCTTCAATGAAGTTCAACGCGTACTTAATGCCTTCTTCTGCGTTGGCCGCATCGGCGACTGGGAACTTAATCACCGTTTCACCTAGGATGGCACGCATACCGATCTTATCGACGGTTTTTGCGACTTCATCTTCGAAGTAGTACATGTCGGCGTAAGTTGTCACACCGCCTTTCACCATTTCAACGTTACCTAGGTTGGCACCAATGCGTACCATGTCTCGCGATACTAGCTTCTTCTCTAGCGGAAAGATGTAACGGTGCAGGCGATCTGGCACATCATCGGCTAACGAACGGAAAACTGTCATTGATACATGAGTATGGGTATTGATGAGACCTGGCATAACGATATCGCCATCAACGTCTAACACTTGCTTAGCTTGGTACTGCTTCTCTAGTGAAGCATCACCAACCGCAATGATTTTGTTGTCTTTGACCACAACAGTACCGCTTTCATAAACCGTTTTGTCTTGGTTCATGGTTAGAACCATCGCATCGGTAATCATCAGGTCAGCCTTTTCCATTGCCGAACTTGCGAATGGGAACAGCGCTAGGCTCGCCATAGCTGAAGCCAATAAAGTGCGTTTTAGTTTCATATCATACCCAGAACAGGAGTTGGTAAAGTGCGTGGATAATAGTGTATTTCATTCATGGCGCAAACGTTTGTTTTATCGTTTGCTTGAAATTTTGATGATAATCCACGTCTATGAAGCGATGTTTCACAAAGTGAAGATATGTATCAATCTGAGGTTATTTGAGTGTTTTCTAAAGCATATCTGTAGCTTACCCCTAGCATCAGATATACTAGGGGTATATACCTTCCTTGCTTAAGCAGGCCCGCCTATGTCAAAAAACACACCAACGTCAGAAAATACGACAGCGACAACCACTGTTGATCCTTTTGCCGACCGAGAGTCGAAAAATTACGATAACCCAGTACCAAGCCGAGAGTTCATTATTTCGTTTCTAACAGACGCGAATATTCCGATGAACCGCAACGATCTATTCGAAGCTTTGGGTCTTGCTGGAGAGGAACAATATGAAGGGCTGCGTCGTCGTTTGCGTGCAATGGAGCGTGATGGACAGCTTATCTTTACTCGTCGTCAGTGCTACGCATTGCCTGAGAAGATGGAACTGATCAAAGGCTATGTGATTGGTCATAAAGACGGTCATGGTTGGGTTCGCCCAGACGGCAGTGTGGGTAAAGACAATGATATCGTGCTGCCGCATCATCAGATGAAAACCATCATGCACGGTGATTACGTATTGGTTCAGCCTACTGACAACAGTAAGCGTGGCCGTCGTGAAGGTCGCTTGGTTCGTGTGCTTGAAGAGCGTAAAACGCCACTTGTTGGTCGCTTCTTCCTAGAGTACGGCCATTCTTACGTTGTTGCTGATGATTCGCGTATTAGTCACGACATCCAGATCCCTACTGAGCATAAAGGCGGTGCTCGAATGGGTAATGTGGTTGTGATTGAAATTACGGATCGCGGTGGTCGTTCTCGTAACATGATGGGGAAAGTAACCGAAGTTCTTGGTGAAAACATGGCGCCGGGTATGGAAACGCAGATTGCGATCCGTACTCACCAGATCCCACAAGAGTGGCCTGAAGCGGTAGATAAGCAAATCGAAAACCTAGGTGAGCATGTTCCTGAAGAAGCAAAAGAAGGACGTGTAGACCTGCGTAAACTGCCATTGGTTACCATTGATGGTGAAGATGCGCGTGACTTCGATGATGCGGTTTACTGTGAAGCGAAGAAAGGCGGCGGCTGGCGTCTATGGGTAGCGATTGCTGACGTAAGTTACTACGTTCGCCCAGATACCGCGCTAGACAAAGAAGCGATTAACCGTGGTAACTCGGTATACTTCCCGTCACAAGTCGTGCCAATGCTGCCAGAAGTGCTTTCAAATGGTTTGTGTTCATTGAACCCTCAGGTAGACCGTTTATGTATGGTGTGTGAGATGACTATCTCAGACAAAGGTAAACTGTCAGGCTACAAGCACTACGAAGCGGTAATGAATTCTCATGCTCGTCTTACTTATAACAAAGTAGGCGCGATCTTAGATGGCAATGAAGAATTACGTGAGCGTTACGAACCTGAAGTACCACATCTTGAAGAGCTTCATAAGATGTATAAGGTGCTTAAGAAAACGCGTGACGAACGTGGTGCGATTGAATTTGAAACGGTAGAAACTAAGTTTATCTTCAATGCGGATCGTAAGATTGACCGTATTGAGCCAGTAATTCGTAACGATGCACACAAGATCATCGAAGAATGTATGATTCTTGCGAATATCGCATCGGCATCTTACGTAGAAAAAGCGAAAGAGCCTGCGCTGTACCGTGTTCACGAAACTCCGGGCGAAGAGCGCTTAATGGGCTTCAAGAGCTTCCTTAGTGAGCTAGGTTTAACACTGGAAGGTGGTCTGTCGCCATCACCAGTAGACTATGCACAACTGATGCAACAGATTAATGAACGTGAAGATCGTGAATTAATCCAAACTATGCTGCTACGCTCAATGAAGCAAGCGGTATACAACGCGGATAACGCGGGTCACTTTGGTTTAGCTCTTAAACGCTATGCTCACTTTACCTCGCCAATTCGTCGTTACCCAGATTTGCTATTGCACCGCGCGATTAAGTACCTTATTGCGAAAGAAGAAGGTCGTAACAGCGAACGTTGGACGCCAACTGGTGGTTACCACTACACTTTCGATGATATGGACTTCTACGGCGAGCAGTGTTCAATGACTGAACGTCGTGCTGATGACGCAACGCGTGAAGTAAACGACTGGTTGAAGTGTGAATACATGCAAGACCATGTCGGTGAGGTGATGGATGGTGTGATTGCCAACGTGACTGGTTTTGGCTTCTTTGTTCGTCTAACTGAACTGCACATTGATGGCTTGGTACACATCTCAGCGCTAGCGAATGATTACTACCAATTTGATGCTGTTGGTCAGCGTCTAGTGGGTGAAAGCTCAGGTAATATCTACCGCTTGGGTGATTCGGTTAAAGTGAAGGTTTCTGCGGTTAATTTAGAAACTCGCCAAATCGACTTTGACTTAGAAGACACTGATCGTCAGCCGCGTGGCAAAGGCAAAACAGCCAAGAAGCGTGCAGCAGAAGCGATGAAAAAGGCGAAAAGCAAGAAGCGCTCAGCAGTGAAGAGTAATAAGCCAGGTGTATCAGCGAAGCCTATGGTTGAGCCAACTAAGCGACCTGACGGAAGCAGCGAAGGCCCTGCTAAGAAGAAAAAGCCAGCGAATAAAACCGGTGCTGCTAAAGCTCGCGCTAAGAAAAAGCGTGCAGCAAGCCGTAAGCCAAAGGCTGATAACTCTTAAGACTGATAAATCTTAAGGCTAATAAGGCGCTCTGCTAATCAGGTTTAGCGCCTACTGATTTAGTGTGAAATGACTTTAATGCGAGAGTATCAGGCACAAGACGCATACTCTCGAAATGAACAACACAGAGGTGGATGCATCGGCATTGATGTCATTCATCTCTGAGCAATAAGAGTAAGTTGAGACAATGAGTAACGAATTTATTTACGGTATTCACGCGGTGAAAGCCGTACTAGAAAAAGATCCTGCACGTTTTATCGAAGCGTATGTATTGAAAGGTCGCCAAGACGAGCGTCTTCTTCCATTACTGAACCAACTGCAACAGTTTGGTGTGTCGATTCAACAGATGGGTCGTAAGCCGTTGGATGAAAAAGCACAAGGTGCGAATCACCAAGGTCTTATTGCTAAGGTGAAGCCTGCTAAGCAGCTTAATGAAACTCACCTAGACGATATCCTAGCGCAGCACGAACAGCCTTTGCTGTTAGTTCTAGACGGCGTAACAGACCCTCATAACCTAGGCGCTTGTCTACGTAACGCGGATGCCGCAGGTGTCGCTGCTGTTATCGTACCTAAAGATCGCTCTTCGCCGTTAACAGCAACGGTAAGCAAGGTTGCATGTGGCGCAGCTGAAACGGTTCCTCTTGTACGTGTAACTAACCTTGCTCGTACTATGCGTGCATTGCAAGAACAAGGCGTATGGTTTGTGGGTACGGCAGGTGAAGCAACGCATGATATCTACCAAGCGAAACTAACAGGCCCACTTGCAGTTGTGATGGGAGCCGAAGGTGACGGTATGCGTCGTTTAACTCGTGAAACTTGCGATGATCTGATTAAGATTCCAATGGCAGGTAGCGTATCGAGCTTAAATGTTTCTGTGGCGTCGGGTATTTGCCTGTTCGAAGCGGTAAGACAGCGTTTAGCTCAGTAATGCGTTAACGCTGCTTTAAGTCTATGAATTTATTAGCGCTCACCACTTGCTGGTGGGCGTTTCTTTTTAGGCTGTTATAGCAAAATCCATCGGTTTGTCGGATGGCTAGATGGCGACAGAAAAACTGTTTCATTATTCACCAAATAGCGCTTGCCAATACCGGGTTCTTTCTATAACATTTGCCGTCCTTAAAACTCGGTCATTTATCTTTAGTTCCTTGCTTCCTCTGGACGACCGGGCCACTCGTGGAAGCTAATAATCCGTAAGGAGCAACCAAATGCGTCATTACGAAATCGTATTCATGGTTCACCCTGATCAAAGCGAGCAAGTTGCTGGCATGATCGAGCGTTACACTGGTTCTATCACTGAAGCTGGCGGTACTATCCACCGTCTAGAAGACTGGGGTCGTCGTCAAATGGCTTACCCAATCAACAAGCTTCACAAAGCTCACTACGTTCTTATGAACGTTGAAGCTGGTCAAGAAGTGATTGACGAGCTAGAAACTGCTTTCCGTTTCAACGATGCAGTTCTACGTAACATGATCATGCGCACTAAAGGCGCTGTGACTGAGCAATCTATTATGCTTAAGCAAAAAGAAGAGCGTGCAGAGCGTGCTCCTCGTCGCGAAGAGCGTACAGAAGCTAAACCAGAAGCAGCTGCTGAGTAATTCTTTTTTGGCTTAATGCCTTAAAAAATTCTCAACTTGTTTAAGGTCATTGATAGTTATTTCGATAATTGTGAAAGACCGCTTTACTAAATTTAAGATCAGGAGATAGCCCATGGCTCGTTTCTTCCGTCGTCGTAAATTCTGCCGTTTCACTGCAGAAGGCGTACAAGAGATTGACTACAAAGACGTAGCAACTCTTAAAAACTACATCACTGAAGCTGGTAAAATCGTACCTAGCCGTATCACTGGTACAAGCGCTAAGTACCAGCGTCAACTAGCTCGCGCTATCAAGCGTTCTCGTTACCTAGCTCTACTACCGTACACTGACAAGCATCAGTAATCGGTAATAGTTAATAATAGTTTAAGAGGACTAAGATAATGCAAGTTATTCTACTTGATAAGATCGGTAACCTAGGTGGCCTTGGCGACCAAGTAAACGTTAAATCTGGTTACGCTCGTAACTTCCTTATCCCACAGGGTAAAGCAGTTATGGCAACTAAAGACAACGTTGCTATGTTCGAAACTCGTCGTGCTGAACTAGAAGCTAAAGTTGCTGAGCAACTAGCTGCTGCTGAAGCTCGTGCAGAGAGCGTTAACACTCTAGAAGGCGTTACAATCGCTTCTAAAGCTGGTGACGAAGGTAAACTATTCGGTTCTATCGGTACTCGTGACATCGCTGACGCTATTACAGCGGCAGGTGTTGCAGTAGCTAAGAGCGAAGTACGCCTACCTGAAGGCGCTCTACGTAACATCGGCGAATTCGAAGTAAGCATCCAACTTCACTCTGAAGTTTTTGCTACTGCGAAAATCGCTATCGTTGCAGCTGAGTAATTTCAGTACCAAGACGAATTCTTTCTTTTGAAAGTTTTAAACACCAGCTTCGGCTGGTGTTTTTTTATGTCTGGAATATAGGAAAGTACAAGAAAGGGCTACAGTAGGTAAAAAGCTTACGGTGATCCATAAGCTGTTATTGCTGAACAAGTTGTTCTCAAGGTTAGAGGTGGCCTAAGATTAGAACTGGAAGAGCAAGTTGATCGATAGAACAGAGTCTTGTTTGCTTAAGCCTTCAGGCACTTTATCGTGGTACTGGCGAGAGTGAGCGATCTTCAGCGCGATATTGTCAGTAATATCGTTGATGGCTTCTAACTCAGTATCAAACTTTAGGTTACTGTGACCAGAGACAAGCGTCACGTCTGCCTTGAGCTGCAAATTCTTCAACACCTGCCATGACGTATTCACGTTGCCACGGAAAATTGCCTCTTCAACAATCTCTGGGAAGATGATGTCATCATCATCAATCTCATCAAGGTTCGGTTCTTGGTAACGAAAACCTGGTCCCACTTCGACTTCCAACACAAACTCTTCGGTATTCGAAAACTGGTAACCCAAACCACTCGAAATTGTGTAGTCCTTAAAGTAAGCACTGTATCTCGAGTCGACTCCTTTGAAACTGCCGTAAAGGTAGGTTTTAGGGCTTAACTTGTAGTCACTCTGAGCTGAGTAAGTCGATTGCCTTTTATCTTCTTCGCCATCTTTGTAGAGGTTGTAGTATTTCCATTCACCACTGGTTCTATGACGGCCAGCCGTGTACTCACCGTTAAGGCGTGCGTTAAGCGCTCGTGAATCAGAGTTACCAGTATGCGACTGATATCCAAATTCGACTTCCGTTTTTAGCGGGCTCGGTAGTTCTGTATCACTTGTATCACTCGGTGCGATATCCATATCTTTTTCTTCAGGTGTCGGTGCAACGACGATCGGCTCAGAAGTAGGTTCTGAAACTACTATAGAGTCGAGGATTGCATCAACAGAGTCTTTAGCATCATCAGCTAAGGCCATCGGAGCGCTCAGGAGACCAGTGCTTAGAAGACCAGTGCTCAGAGCCAATAATTTGGACACGCATACCTCTAGTTATACAGTGAGTGAATGGCAGGATCGTAATGCTACCCTTGGTTAATTCCGTCAGCAATAGGTAAATTCTTCCTGAAGAATAAAACAAACTCATAGGATCGGATTACAAACGGATGTTCTTGGGTATAATGAACGATCATTATTAGTTATTGAGTGTAGTCATAGTGGATACCAAAAGTCAGAAATCAGCCAACGATCAGGTGGACGCCATCAAGGTCCCGCCACATTCATTAGAAGCTGAGCAATCTGTTATTGGCGGTTTGTTATTAGATAACGAACGCTGGGATACAGTTGCCGAAAAGGTTGTGGCCAAAGACTTTTATAGCCGTCCTCACCGTCTGATCTTTGAAGCGGTAAAGGATATCCTTGAAGAAAGTTCTCCTCTGGATCTTATTACACTCTCTGAACATTTAGAGCTGCGTGAGCAACTTGAAGAAGTGGGTGGCTTTGCTTACCTTGCTGACTTAGCGAAAAACACACCAAGTGCCGCAAACATCAATGCGTATGCGGATATCGTAGCGCAACGTGCACTTGTTCGTAGCCTGATTGGTGTCGCGAATGAGATTGCTGATTCTGGTTATGACCCTCAAGGTCGTACTTCGGAAGAGCTGGTTGATCTTGCTGAAAGTAAAGTCTTCGCGATTGCCGAAGGCCGTGCAAGTGAAAACGAAGGTCCACAAAACGTTGATAGCATTCTAGAGAAGACGCTAGAACGTATCGAGATCCTATACAAAACGCCGCAAGATGGTGTGACAGGTGTCGATACTGGCTTCAACGACCTCAACAAGAAAACAGCAGGTCTACAAGGCTCTGACTTAATTATTGTTGCTGCTCGTCCATCGATGGGTAAAACCACATTTGCGATGAACTTGTGTGAAAACGCGGCGATGAAGCAAGACAAACCGGTTTTAATCTTCTCGCTAGAGATGCCAGCCGAACAGCTGATGATGCGTATGCTTGCGTCACTTTCTCGCGTAGACCAAACCAAGATTCGTACTGGTCAGCTAGATGATGAAGATTGGGCTCGTATCTCGTCGAGTATGGGTATTCTGATGGATAAGAAGAATATGTATATCGATGACAGCTCGGGTCTAACGCCAACAGAAGTGCGTTCTCGTGCTCGACGTATCGCTCGTGAACACGATGGTATCTCTATGATCATGATAGATTACCTTCAATTAATGCGTGTGCCTTCGTTATCTGATAACCGTACTCTTGAAATCGCCGAGATTTCTCGCTCATTGAAAGCGTTAGCAAAAGAGCTCAACGTTCCGGTTGTGGCACTTTCTCAGCTTAACCGTTCCCTAGAGCAACGTGCTGATAAGCGCCCAGTAAACTCGGATTTGCGTGAATCAGGTTCGATTGAGCAAGATGCCGATTTGATCATGTTCATCTATCGTGATGAGGTTTATAACCCAGATAGTTCCTTGAAAGGCATTGCTGAGATCATCCTTGGTAAGCAACGTAACGGTCCGATCGGTTCGGTTCGTCTTACGTTCCAAGGCCAACACTCCCGATTTGATAACTATGCAGGCCCTGCATTTGATGATGAGTAATCGCTAATGACTTACATGAAAGCGGCGACGGCGAGCATTGACTTAAACGCGCTCGAACATAACCTGAACCAGATAAAGTCGAAGGCTCCTCAGTGCAAGGTCATGTCTGTTGTGAAAGCCAATGGCTACGGACACGGCTTACTGCATATAGCCAAGCATTCAAAAAGCTCTGATGCTTTTGGTGTGGCGCGTATTGAAGAAGCGTTACAACTTCGTGCTGGTGGCATTGTTAAACCTATTTTGTTGCTGGAAGGATTTTACTCTTCGGGCGATTTGCCAATCTTGGTGACCAATAACATTCAAACGGTGGTGCATTGTGAAGAGCAATTAAGCGCGCTAGAGAATGCGGATTTGGAAACACCCGTTGTGGTATGGCTAAAAGTCGACAGTGGTATGCACCGATTAGGTGTTCGCCCTGAGCAATACCAAAACTTTGTTGAGCGTTTGCATCAATGTGCGAATGTTGCCAAACCTCTACGTTACATGAGCCACTTCGGTTGTGCTGATGAACTGGATAGAGCAACCACCGTTGAACAGACAGAGCTTTTCTTGTCGCTTACTGAAGGTTGTGAAGGGGAGCGTTCACTTGCTGCCTCTGCGGGTTTACTCGCTTGGCCAGATAGCCACCTTGATTGGGTTCGTCCGGGAATCATATCTTACGGTGTCTCTCCGTTTGTTGATAAATCAGCGCAAGAGCTTGGATTTTTGCCTGTGATGACCCTGACCTCACACCTAATTGCCGTTCGCGATGTGAAAGCCGGTGAAAGTGTGGGTTATGGCGGAAACTGGACCAGTGAACGTGATACCAAGGTTGGTGTTATCGCGATTGGTTACGGTGATGGTTATCCTCGTACTGCACCTAACGGTACTCCAGTGTTCGTTAACGGTCGAAAAGTACCGATCGCAGGACGTGTATCAATGGACATGCTAACGGTTGATCTAGGCCCTGATGCGGCAGATAAAGTCGGCGATGAAGCGACTCTGTGGGGTAAAGATTTACCTTCAGAAGAAGTGGCTGAACATATCGGCACTATCGCTTACGAGTTAGTCACTAAGCTGACTTCGCGTGTTGCGATGGAATATGTGAAGTAATCATGGATCTTGATAAGTAAATTATGTTCAAGCGAACGACTCGAAGCTGGCTAATGTCTGCAATGACATTACTCGGTGTCAGCTTTTCTTCTTCCGCTGTGAGTGAAGAAAAAGATTCAGCCTTTGTTCCTTTCTACTTCAGCACCGAAACCATGGGTAACACCTTTGGGGTTGCGGGTGTCGCAAAGGGTGTTTGGCAACCTCAAGCCGCTCTGTTTGGTATGGCACTCTATTCAGACAAAGACAGTTACGTCGGTTTTCTATCGGCTTTTAACTATGCCTTGTCTGAGAACGTATTGTTTAGCACTCAGATGTATCAAGCGCGCTTCAACGACAATCCTTATTATATTGGCTCTCAAGGCGATAACGATTCATCTATCGATGACAAAACTATAGTTGATGGCTTAGAGCAGAATTATCAGTTTGAATTTAAATATCTGCTGCCTTGGGGCAATGTTGCAGAGCATGGCTTACTCGGCGCGTTTCAACCAATCAAAGAGGTCAGTTTTGCTTCGCCAGTCGAATCGGGTGTCAGTTCGATTTTATTTACACCTTTTTATACTGCTCGTGAGCTAGAAGGTTTAAATAATACTGAAGAGGCGACCGGTTTTAGTTTGGCGTTCGATTGGGATAATCGTGATAGCACACGCAACCCGACCAGAGGTTCTCACACTAACCTTGAGTTCACCACTGGCGCAGAGAGTTGGTCTAACGATGACTTGTGGCTTAAGTGGACCTTCCAAAATAGCCAGTACTTTGCTTTAGGTCCTTTAGGGGACTTATTCGATCAACAAGTTTTAGCATTTGATTTCTATACCGCTGACACGCCAACGTGGGATAACTGCTCTGGGCAAGATTGTGCTCGCCCACCAGAAACGGAGCAAGCTCGATTGGGTGGCTTGTATCGTTTACGAGGTTATACCGGAGGTCGTTATCACGGTCGCTCTGCAGTTCATTATTCTGCTGAGTACCGAGTACTTCCTGACTGGCAACCACTTGGCGATATCCCACTGATAAACTACTACGATTTGCCTTGGTGGCAATGGGTAGCGTTTGCTGAATTAGGGCGCGTTGCCGATGAGTACGACATCAAAACACTGCACTCGGACATGAAATGGAGCTTAGGCGGCGCGGTGCGTTTCCAAGTGGAAGGCATTGTTGTACGTGCTGAGTTGGCGCGAGGTGGTGACGAAGGGGCCTTTAGGGTTATGATAAACCAGCCCTTCTAAACCTTTTGGCCTACAGTAGGCCAAATACTATTTTTATTCGAGTGGTCGTGGAAACACACCACTCTTTTTTATTAACAAGATATTGTTTTTATTAAGGAGATCTTGTTTTCAAGCCGTCTACTCACCTTGCATCGTAGCAATCACAGTTCGGCTTCCACCACAATCTCGGTGCTCTCCTAAGTAAATGCCCTGCCATGTTCCTAAAGCTAAACGACCATTGCTAATTGGTATTGTCACACTGGTGCCAAGTGTCGATGCTTTAATGTGGGCAGGCATGTCATCATCACCTTCATAGGTGTGTCTGTAGTAGGGCGCTCGCTCTGGGACAAACTTATTAAAGTGCGACTCCATATCGGTACGGACGGTAGGATCAGCGTTCTCGTTTAGCGTGAGGCTGGCAGAGGTATGTTGGATAAAAAGATGTAATAAACCAACAGATAGAGAATTGATATCGTGTATCTGTTGTTCAATTTCATCAGTAATGAGATGAAATCCACGCTTTCGTGCATTTAGGTGTATAGTCTTCTGAATCCACATACGCCATCCTTTATAATGTATTTGGAAAAAAAGTGGTTTAACGCTATCTTTTGAACTTGAATTTATCAGGTATCGCTCACATTTAATTATGTTAGAGCTAGAGTCTGTACCGATTCTTCTGTCAGGAAATCTAATCCTGATTTATCTCAAGGTACAGCTCTTCATATGCGGCATAATACGTCGTGAAAAAAAATTACAAAGAATCTTTCAGTGGTGACGCGGTTTGGTCATCACAGAAAAATATAAACTTTCGCCTAATCGGGGGTTCTATTCATCACCCAGGTGACGTTTAGAATAAAACCTACAGTAACATCGGGATAGATACCATGTTGAAAAATATCAACCCAACGCAAACACAAGCGTGGAAAGCTCTAACGGCACATTTTGAGTCTGCTCAAGATATGGATATGAAAGAGCTGTTTGCTCAAGATGCAAAGCGTTTCGAGAGCTTTTCTACTCGTTTCGGTTCTGACATCTTAGTGGATTACTCTAAGAACCTTATCGATGCTGAAACTATGCAGCACCTATTTGCTCTTGCGAACGAGACTGAAGTTAAGTCTGCAATCGAAGCAATGTTCGGTGGTGATGCAATCAACAAGACTGAAGGTCGTTCAGTACTTCACACTGCTCTACGTAACCGTAGCGACAAGCCAGTAATGGTTGACGGCAAAGACGTAATGCCAGCAGTTAACGCTGTACTAGCAAAAATGGAACTGTTCACACACCGCATCGTTTCTGGTGAGTGGAAAGGTTACACAGGTAAAGAGATCACTGATGTTGTAAACATCGGTATCGGCGGTTCGGATCTTGGTCCATACATGGTGACTGAAGCACTAACGCCATACAAAACTCGCCTAAACATGCACTTCGTTTCTAACGTAGATGGCACTCACATCGTTGAGACACTTAAGCCTCTTAACCCAGAAACAACGCTATTCTTAGTGGCATCTAAAACATTCACGACTCAAGAAACAATGACTAACGCGCACTCTGCACGTGATTGGTTCTTGGCTGAAGCGGGTGACAACGCACACGTAGCTAAACACTTCGCAGCACTATCAACTAACGCAACTGCGGTCGCTGAGTTTGGTATTGATACTGACAACATGTTCGAATTCTGGGACTGGGTTGGTGGTCGTTACTCACTATGGTCTGCAATCGGTCTTTCTATCTCACTATCTGTTGGCTTCGATAACTTCGTTGAGCTACTAGAAGGTGCTCACGAGATGGATAACCACTTTGCTTCAACTGAGTTTGAAAGCAACATTCCAGTAATCCTTGCGCTTATCGGTATTTGGTATAACAACTTCCACGGCGCTGAGTCAGAAGCAATTCTACCTTACGACCAGTACATGCACCGTTTTGCAGCTTACTTCCAGCAAGGCAACATGGAATCAAACGGTAAGTTTGTAGACCGTGACGGCAATCCAGTAGAATACCAAACTGGTCCTATCATCTGGGGTGAACCAGGTACAAACGGTCAGCACGCTTTCTACCAACTGATTCACCAAGGCACTAAGCTGATCCCATCAGACTTTATTGCTCCTGCTATCAGCCACAACCCAGCATCTGATCACCACCAGAAGCTAATGTCTAACTTCTTTGCTCAAACTGAAGCGCTTGCTTTCGGTAAGACAAAAGAGACAGTGGAAGCTGAATTCCTAGCGGCTGGCAAAACAGCTGAAGAAGTGGCTGAGCTTGTACCTTTCAAAGTATTTGAAGGTAACCGTCCAACGAACTCTATTCTTGTTAAGCAAATCAACCCTCGCTCTTTAGGTAACCTAATCGCGATGTACGAGCACAAGATCTTCGTTCAAGGCGTTATCTGGAACATCTTCAGCTTCGACCAATGGGGTGTAGAACTTGGTAAGCAACTAGCAAACCAAATTCTTCCAGAGCTTGCTGACGATGCTCAAGTAACGTCTCACGACAGCTCAACTAACGGTCTAATCAACGCATTTAAAGCGCTTAAAGCTTAATTGAGTTGATAGCACCAAAAAAACGCCAACCTTCGGGTTGGCGCTTTTGTATCTGTATAGCAAGCATTGGTTAAATCGCAGGTAATAAAAAAGGCTGGCATGATGCCAACCTTCTTTGAGTTGATACTCAGTACTGCTAGAAATAAACAGCTGTTATTCGAAACAGATCTCGATGAAAGCATTACCCCATTGAGATGAGAAAGGCATGATGATGATTGCCCCATCACACTTGTGACGAATCGTATGACCTTTACCGGAAACCACGATTGGTGTTGCCATATCGAAGTCAAAACCGCTTTCCGCAAGAATACGTTTCGCACCGCCAGTCACCATGTTAGTGATTTCACCCACCATATCGGTCACTTCTTCGTTGAGGCCGTTTGGTCGTTCACCAAGCATGTTTTCCATGATTTCGAGAGCGAGACCTTCATCAAAGGTGATCGACATAGAGCCACGAGATTGTGTACCCACCATACCAATTAGGCCGGATACATCACCACGAGCGATTTCATCTTTCTTAACTCTCGGTTTTTGTGGCTTCAATTCTAGAGAAGCCATCGTTTTTAATACGTTCATCAAAGAAGCTAAAAACGGGTTTACAAATTCAGCGCGCATAATGTTCTTCTATAATCTTATTCTTTCATCTCGGAGGAGCAAGATTGGCAAATGCCATGCGATTCAATGACATGATTCGTCAATTGAAAGCCATGCTTCTCAGCGTTACTGGCGAGTAGGGTGACAAGCGCATCGTCCTGCAGTTCTATCACAGTGCCACATTTATCGCAGATCAGTAGTTGGGAGAAATGTTTGTTGGCATTGCAAGAGCAGCAGCATATGAAGCTATTGGTTGACTCAACTCTGTGAATGAAACCTTGCTCCAACAAGAAATCCAAAGCGCGATATACTGTAGGTGGCTTGGCTTGCGGTTCACTGACTTTCAACTGCTCTAATAATTCATAAGCACTGGAGGCTTTTTTATTAGAGAGGATGAGCTCAAACACTCGCTTTCTTTGAGGTGTTAATCTAACGCCTCGCGATGCGCATATCCCTTCAACTTGCTCTATTAATGTGTGGTCCAAATTTTTCACCATTCAATCGGACATCCCTAATCAAACCTTATTTCTAGGTTACTACGTTTTGGGAGCCAATGATTTCTATTAAAGTCAGGTACAGAGCGTATTGTGACCCACGACTTTGAATAAGACAAGGTAACTCAAAATGACAGTGTGACTCAAGGCATAACTGATTAATGAGGTTGAATTAGAGATCTGGTGAATAGGTTTATAAAAAAGTATGAGGTAAAGTTCATATAGCACAAACAGGGCATAGCATTTACAATAGCCGACCTTGCTTTTGCTGGGTATTCCAGCATATTTTTTTGACTCGCTACCAGGGTACTTTACCATGACACATTCATGTAGATTGTCTGTCGCTCCAATGCTCGATAGTAGCGAATTTTAACTAACCTAATGAATTACAAATATTTAATTATTGGTTTGTGCCCACTGAGTGCCCATAGTTAACTTTTCATATCATAAATCTGCTAGTCAAAGTCGAAACACGTAAAAACGTCCTGCTATTTTGCCAAACTTTTCAAATCATTGTTCATAGTATAACCAGTAGATAACTGGAGATCGAGGCTATGAAAAGAATCTCAACTTTTGACTTGCTTCTAAAGCAACATGGAAAGGTCCTTATCCCGCTCTCAGAGCTTTGTGAAAAGTACTTAGGAGTTACCTATAGAGTTGCAAGGCGTCATTACCTTTCGGGAAGTTTGCTCATTCCTGTCGTGGCTATGGGGGAAGGGCAAAAGGCAAAGTTGGTGGTTCATCTGGAAGATCTGGCTAAGTTCGTAGACTCAAAACGCAGGTAGCTGCGCTAATCCCTCTTTTTCACTAATCTGCTTCTTTCTTACTGTTGTGAATTAGCAAATTTGGCCACAAAGTTAGAATTCTAAGCATTAGGAAAAGTAAACCAAAACTCAGATAATTGAAATTAGGTTCAATCTCACTCCGGCTCACTTCGGGGCATTTCTGAGTTTGCCGAGCTACTCTGAGCCAGCTTTGTCCAGTGATTGAAAGTACATATTATCAATTTTACCGTTCGTAATTGTACACACCGTGATACCCTCCAGTATCTCGCTGCCTTGAACAACAATCTCACCTTCACTGTCCCAGACGCTACATTTTCCAGCCGTGTCCCAACCTCCTGTCTTTCCAACGAAGTTTGACAGCAAGACAGGTACATCAAGCTTCTTTGCAATACTAGATAGCAGCTCACTATCTAGTGAGAAACCTTTTTTTGAAATCAGTGCACTTACTAGGTATATATCGACATTTGCAGCCTTGGCATCGCTGTAATGCATTGGCTCTGTAAAATCGGCACAAACAGCGAGTCCAACCTTCACATTATTAACGCTAAAAAAGTAATTATCATCGCCAGCAACGCAGTAATTATTTTCTCCTTCATGAAGGTATTGCTTTTGGTAGTAATTTACCTCTCCGCTAGCATGTAAAACAACAGCCCCTATATAAGGAGTTGAGTGCTCACTTCTTAAAGGACATCCAACAATAATCGTCAAACCATTTGATACCGCAGTACTAGAAAGCTCTTCAATCAATGGTGATGAGCGATTTATTGCTAATTCTGATAATAATTCGGGTTCATAGCCTGTTAACGACAGCTCAGGGAATGTGATTATATTCGCACCTAAATGCGCTGCTTGCACACATAGCTCTTTGTGAGATTCCATGTTCACTGCAATATTTCTGCTTTTAACTCTGTATTGAGCCAAAGCAACCCTAACAACACCTTCCATATCACTGCCCTATAAGCACTATATAACAACAGCTTACAATAACATCTAGTAGCCCCCATTCATAAGAAAAAGTATGCTGAACGACTAGGTAGTCAAGTGGGAATCAAATCAAACGTAACACCGAATGGGGCAGAATCTTCTTAGAGAAATCTGTTTGGTTAGGAAAATACGAATAACTTTTAGTGTCGAAAAGCCCTTTTGAAGGGTTCAGTCTGAATGGTATATATCTTCAACGCGGCGTGGTGGTCACAAGTACAAGAGAGTGGAATTAAGCCATTGAAAGAGTTCGCACGAAAACTGAGTCCTTATCTTCACGGTATTATCGCATCGGCAAGTTATCCGCTAAACACCTGCACCCTAGAAGGGATAAACAACAAGATAAAGCTAATCAAGCGAATGGGGTATGGGTATCGAGATACCGACTACTTCTTCTTGAAGATAAAAGCGGCTTTCCCCGGAAAGCCGCGATGAACCGAAAGAAAGCCTAACCGATACACTTAAACATCGATCGTTGAGGTATGAATTAGGCTATTAGTAATACCTTAAAGCGCTTTCGAAACGAAAAGCTCTTGCAAGATTTAGAACATTAAGAAATTATCTTTTTCCAACACAAGATCGAACTGGAACTTATTGTTGGTATCCGCTTGCATCGTCGATGGGTTCAAATCACCAATAAAACCAGACGCCTTTTGTCCACTCTCTGTCAAAACAATGCTATCACCCGATTCAAAATCAAGCCCTGAGTGATGCTGAACAATCTCCAGTTTGTACTCAACCTTATTACCTTTCGTTTCAAAGCTGCCATTTAGCATCATGCCGTAGCCATTAATACTCGCAAACGCTTGATTAATTTCACCACGAGACAAACCTTCCGGGCGCTCAATACGCAATTTAAACAGCGTTTCAACGCCTTGAGACTTAATCACACCAGAGTAACTGTCAGAAATAGCCGGCATATTATATTGCGTGCGATTCATACCTGGTAAGTTAGAAGAAAAACTCTTCAAGTGACCAGCACTAGCTTGCAAGTAACTTTCCCAAAACGCAGCTAAGTGAGCATTACGCACACCCGTTGAATCAATCCCGTGGAAATACACCGTCGCATTATTAAAGTTAGCATTGTGCTTGCCCGCTAGAACAATACCCGCTTCTTTTGCTGCATCGCTATCACTTAAGTCCGTTAATGAAACATCTGAGCTATTTTGAATGCCATCAGAATAAACTACCAAACGAATTGGCGTTGAGTTCAAACGGATATCATTAGTCACTTGAAACAAACTACGCGCTAAATCCTTTTCAGGCACAGCACGGTCATAATCCGGTTGTGCTGTATGAGGACTCGCCTGCATCGCTTCACCTAATCCACGTTGCATTAAACGCGTCAACTTTGGCATATCATCACGGATAACGCGTTCAGGAGCCGCTCGCAATAAACCGCCGCTTTCTAATGCATTCACATTAGGAAAACAAGTCGTAAAGGCATGAGACATATCGCCATTTGGAGAAAGATAATAGATACCAATCTCTTCACTTGGCAAATATGACGGCGGTAGAGTTTGCATAATATCTTGCGCCCAACTGGCACTATTGTTTGGAATGGACGTCGAATCAATCACCAAATAAGTTTGACGTGGTGCCCCCTCACTAAGACAGTACTTAGCAGCATCAAAGCCACCCGTATTAATCATCCCAGAAGCAAATGCTTGTGGCGCACACAGCGCAGTCAGTAGCGCGGCAGATTTAATTTTATTCATCATATTTTTCATAGAATTACGCAACCATATTCAGTAATTGATCTTTACTAATCGCAATATCATGCTTGTAGTAAGTATCTAAACTCTTCATCTCCGCACCAATTTTCACTTCCTCAAGCTGCTTAGCACGAAGCTGCATCACTAGATTATTGTGGTAAGTACGTAAGTTGCGGTTAACCTCTTTATGCACCTGACCAAGAATACCATCAGCATGATTGGCCAACTCTTCTTGCAAACGCTCAATCTTTTTCAATTCCATCAATTCAGCTTCTTGCGCATTCGCTAGCTCAGCGATCTGCTTAGAAAATTTCGCTTCAACCTGGTTTAACTCTTTATTCAAACCCTTATCCAAACGGTTAAAACGCTCACGAGCACTGGTGAAATCTTTTTGCGCTTCCTGGTAAGATGGTTTGGCATCATTTAACACATAGGCACAGAACATACTGATAAACCAAGGTGCAATAGAGAAAATGATGAATGGGAATAACAGCATCATTGCCGACTCTTGAGATGCCGATGCATCGCCCCACATACCCATATCAACCGCGGCTAATTCACGAGCAATCGCTTGATAACGAACCATTAAGATACCGACCGTAATCGAAATTAACGCCAACCAAGCAAAAGCCTGCATTCGATAGTGTTGTCGCTTTTCACGAGATTCAACATCCGGTCCCATCAGCTCTAAACGTTGTTTTAAGAACTTGCCATGAAAGTGAGCCGCTGCCGCAGTAACAATGGCACTCACAAACGCTAACGCTAAAGCAAACAGAGGAATATTCAGCAGTTCACCTAACGTTTCATAGTTCATCCAAAACTCTGGCACACTAGGAATAAGCAGACCCAGCGAGTAAATCAGCGGGTTCACTTTTCTCGGCGGCTTACCACCGGCAGAATTAAACATTTTATCGTAACGCGTTTTGGTTTTTTCTAACTCATCTTTCGCATCTTGATAGCCACTTTCCTGAACATAGCTGGTTTTTTTCGCCGCTAAAGCATCGGCTTTCGTGTTACAAACTTGCTGATACTCAGTATCTTTCTTCATGTATGCTGACTCATCAGCATGTTTACGTAAACGAGTTTGCAATTGAGAAAAATCAGAGTACCAACGCCCCAAATGCTCAAGAGGATCGCGAATAACAGATAGCATTCCATTGGTGTGTGAATTATGGTCGGTAACAACCAAGTTCGTTTGCTCTGCAGCTTCCACTTCCTCACGAACCTTACGCTGAATATCCTGACTAAGGTCCTTGGCTATAACCGCACTTTCAAGCGGTCGCTGCACCATAAATTTTTCAATATCCGTTTTCACCTGTTGCATGTATATTTCTCGCCCTAACGTATCAAAATGATTAAATATTAAAGTAGTAAAATCTTCTAATTCTATTTACTAATATATTTTTTTATATCGAACTCTCGGTATATAAACACCGAAAATGGTGCCTTTCTAAAGGTTCTTCTTACTTGTGGCCCCGTACGTTCTTTTGCCAATAGCTCCAAATCAGAACGAAGCTCACTAAAAGACTCAAAGTCACGTAGATCACTACTCACTTTCTTATCACGGGAATAAGCCCATACTTCCATAGAACGAGCATTACATGATTGCCCGGCGCAGCGATAATGACGGTATAAGTGAGAAGCAAACTGCTCATTTTCAGTCATCAAGATCTCCACACGGCGATTGCGGGCCTTATTACTTTGACTGTTATTTTTTGCGATAGGATAATCAGGACCACCCGCGATCAAAACGAGTGAATTATGTAGCACTCCTTGCTGCTCTAGGTAACGAGCGGTTGACAGTGCTCGCCTTAGCGATAAATCAATATTATGAGCCCATGAGCCAGACGCATCAGTATGACCAGTAATCACTAAAAGCTGATTATCACGCGCCGCTTGCCTTTCATGATAAGTCACCGCAACCTCGGCTAGCTGAGCTTTTATGTCACTATTCAACTTATCGCTATTAACGGCAAAGCCAGAGCTGGCCGATAAATTACGTAAAATCGCAATCCCATCTCCCAGTTCATTAAGCGGCTCCCCTGCCTGCTGGCTTGGGTAGAAATGCACATAGCCCCCCGCCTTCTCAACAGGAAAGTACAGCTCATCATCACCCACTTCAGCCACCCAAGAAAAGTCCTTTTCTACCTCAGAAAGCGCCTCTTCTTTGCGAGTTAAAGCGGTCTCTTGCATACCCTCGACTGGTTGGTTTTCTTTATCTATATAATCCACACGCTCAGGAGAAGAGCAGCCTGATAGTGCCAATATTAAAAGTAAATAATAAAAATATTGCTTATTCATGCCCAATAACTATCTATACTAAGAGCCAAAATTACGAAACCTAGATAAATCCTTCTACCTTGGTTTTGCCTATGATGTAACGAAGTGTCGTTTAACCACGCGTTGGCGGCAGCGACAAAGAACGATAACGAATGTTTTTTTCAGACTGGGTACGCTCTTGCTGTAACTCTTCAGCTTCAAAACTGCGAACTTCTTCTGGCTCTTTCGCCACACGAATTGTTTTCAGTTCGGTTGGAATGTGACGAGAGTTCGTCGTGACCTTGCCATCACGTGCATAACCAACAGCCTGAAGCTCTCTGGATTCACAGCCATTAGAGAAGCAAGGTGCTGAACGATAGTAATCACTAATGAAATTCACATCATGAGTAATAAAGAACTCCACACGACGGTTCTTCGCTTTATTTTCTACACTATCGTTTTTAGCAATCGGGTAATCAGGCCCTGCTGCCATACGTAATAACGCTTCATTCGGAACGCCTTGTGCCATTAAGTAGCGCGCCGCTGAGTCGGCACGATCTCGTGATAACTGCTTATTGTATTGCCACGAACCTGAGGAGTCGGTATGACCAGTAATAATGATGAACAATCTTTCATCATTATATTTTGAATGGCTATAATATAAATTTTTAATCGAGTTTAACGCCAGAGTAGTATTCGGGTTCAAAGTTGAACTACTGACCATAAATCCAGCTGTATCAATAGCGTTATAAGCACCAACATACCCGTAATCGCTGGCTAAGCGAGTCTGTTCAATAAGCTTAGTTAACTCGAGACTTGAGTCATCAATATTCTTACTATCAAAAATATAGTAAGTATTATCACCGCTGTCTTTGGCGAAATAACGACCGGTTTCAATATGATCTAACTGCTCATTAATAGAGACTTCATTAATTAGTAACACTTTGTTGTTCACATCAGGATTATTATTCCCAGACTGATGAACTATGTCGTAACTATTGGCTTGCTCAATAACCTGAGTATGCTGCTGGTGACTGGAGCATCCCGATAGGGTCATTAAAAAAACAAATGAAAACGTTACTTTATTATTCATAGCTATATTTTCTAATTAGAATAGTGCATAAAACAGACGATCTGTGTAAAGAATCATACTGCAAGTTATTGAAATTTACCTTATAAGTCTCCGTAAATACTGTATATATAGCAATTAATTAACTCTCTAATTTGTAAGGAAATATTACAGTTCAATCTATTTAAAAGTAAGCGCACTATTAACCCCAGGGTGCGAGCACA
>NZ_JBFRSC010000071.1:0-25113 GCF_041473335.1 Vibrio sp. 10N.222.55.C7 | reverse complement strand
GTGCCGTCTATCCGACATTTACTGTTGAATGATATCTGGATTCTAAAATCGTAGTTATTGTCTCAGAATGATTGAATTCATTGACAAAGGTTGGATTTAACTAGCGTTTTCTACTCGAGTGCATTGGTTGTTGGTCTATATTGTTAGATGTGACTACGATAACTATTTCTGCAAAAGAGTCAGGTGTATAGAGGTGTTAGATTTTAGATGTGGAATAATGAGTTACTATAGTTGATATGCAACTTAAGCGGTATTGATTGCGCTAGGCTGTTAACTTTGGAGTTGGCGATTATTCAAGGATGAAATAATGGCATTAAAAAAAATTTCGTTACGCTTTACCGTTGGAACAATGTTCATACTCGCGACTGTGCTAACGGCTGTGGTTGCGGTCTCTCTTCAATACTACTTCAGTAAAAAAATGGCGACTGAGAATACCCTATCAAAGTTGACGATGGTGTCCCAAGAGCTGAGTAACTATATCGGCGCGGTTGATTCTGACGCAGCCAATACCGCGCGTTTACTTTCTTCAGTGAAACGTTCTATAAGTAACAAAATATCGAAAGAAGAGTCGCGTAGTATTCTTTCAGAAGCAATTAAAGATAACCCTCTCTTTTATAGTATTTACATTGGCTCATCTAATGAAAACTTCTTCCAAATTATTAATCTAGAATCTGCCCCTGTCGTTAGAGAAAAAATCGGTGCACAACAAAAGGACCGTTGGGTTGTGGTTGAGATTCATAATATAGGGGAGGAGCGCGTCCGTACGACGAAATATTTTGACCAAGAGTTTACGCTAAGAAACTCAACTACGGAGCAGAGCAACTACCTTCCAACAACCAGGCCTTGGTATGTTTCTGCCAATGTTCAGTCGGTCGAAAAAACTCAGCCATATCTTTTCCAGCATTTACAAATTACCGGGCAAACTTATTCTTTAGCGTTTGATTCGAAAATCGAATCTGAAGTTCAACATGTGATTGGTATTGATATTGTGTTGTCTTCTTTAGCTAGCAAACTATCAGGTACGGCGCTTGGCTTAGCAGAAGACAGTAAGGTTGAGTCTTTCTTATATTCGAAATCGGGTAATATTATTGCGTCTAACCTCAAGGTTAACAATCAGGAATCGGAGTTTGATGTATCAACATTGATGCTATCGTCTGAGCAGCAAGCCTTGATTAACGATACCCCTCCGCTGTTAGTGTCTAATCAAAATGATTGGGGGCCGATGGACTTTTCAGTGGCGGGAAAACCAAACGGCTATGCGATAGACCTTCTTAAAATGATTGGTGAGATGACAGGGATCAGGTTTGAATTTGTTAATGGTTTCTCTTGGGGCGAGCTTGTCAGTAAGTTTCAAGAAGGAAGTATTGATGGCCTGCAATCGGTTCAACATTATAAAAATAATGGCATAGATGGCCTATACACGACTCCAATTTATGAATTGCCATTTTCTATCGTGACAAGGGTCGGCGCGAAGGTTGTCACTAATTATGCCGAGCTTGAGGGTAAAAAAGTTGCCATTTTATCTGGGTGGTCAATTATTCCTAAGTTGAGAGAGGATTTTCCGAACATTGATTTAGTTGAATTTGAAAACCTAGAGTCTGCATTTAATTCAATTGAAAGCGAAGAAAACTTTGCTTTCTTAGAAGCAGAACCCGTACTCTCGTTTGCATTAGATAGGTTTTTCCAGCCAGGCCTTGTTGTCAATGGGACTCTAGAAGATCTAAAACAGAACTACTCAAACCAATTCCACTTGGTGCTGCAGAGCAAGCATAGACAATTGCTCCCAATCATTGATCAAGCTATCAGCAAGTTAAGTGGTGAACAACTTGATGCCTTAGCGAAAAAGTGGCTGCATGATACCGGCTTTAATACGAATACGACGGTTCCTTATACTGAACTTTATGATTTGACTAAGGAAGCAACGGTTGAAGGCAGTATGGTAAGGGTAGAGTTGAATGGCGAGATCAAACATCTCTATTTAAAGAAAATAGACACGGGCGAACACTACTCTGAGTATTTTGCGGTATTGATTCCCGAATCTGAAGTCTTCAGTACAGTCAATAAACGTCTAGCAACCTCTGTTGGTGTAACGGTGTTACTGATGAGTTTGACGTTGCCTATTGCTTGGGCTTTTGGTGCGCCGATAGTGCATCCAATTCGCCAATTAGAGGAAGAGACTCATAAGGTTAAGCTGCGTGATTATGACAACGTGACAATTCTTGATACTCGAATCAAAGAAGTGTGGGAATTATCTGTTGCTGTAAAAGATATGGCTATGGAGATTAAACGACATGAACAGATGCAAGAGGCGTTTGTTGAGTCGTTTATCAAGCTCATCGCTCAAGCGATCGATGATAAGTCCGCTTATACGGCAGGGCATTGTAATCGTGTACCAGAACTCGGCTTGATGCTGGCTGACGCGGCGGAACAATCGCAGTCTGAGCACTTCAAAGACTTTGAGTTTAAAAATGATGACGAACGCCGTGAGTTTAGAATTGCGGCTTGGCTTCATGATTGTGGCAAGATCACGACACCGGAACACATCGTCGATAAAGGTACGAAGTTAGAAGCGAACTACAACCGAATCCACGAGGTGAGAACTCGATTTGAAGTACTTTGGCGTGATGCGGAAATCACCGCTTTGAGAAAACAACTTGATGGTACGCTATCAACGCAACTGATAGCCGATGAACTTACGGCAACGAAGCAGCAGCTACAAGATGACTTTGCCTTTATCGCTGCGTCGAACGTTGGTGGTGAGTTCATGAGTGATGACAAAGTCACTCGTATTCGCTCGATAGCTGAGACGACCTGGACGCGTCACTTTGATGATCAACTTGGTCTATCACCGATAGAGGCAATGAATCGAGAGCCGAGTTCAAGTTTACCAGCCACAGAACCACTTTTGAGTGATAAGCCAGAGCACATAGTGAAAAGAGATAGGCCGTTAGAATTTGACCCGAAACATCAAATTAAAATGGATGTGCCTGAGCACTTATACAACCTAGGCGAAGTCTACAATCTGAGTATTGCACGCGGTACATTGACTGCTGAAGATAGATTTAAGATAAACGAGCACATGCTTGGCACGATTAAGATGCTTGAGAACCTGCCATTCCCGAAAGAGCTAAGTCGTGTTCCTCGCTACGCTTCAACTCACCATGAAACACTTAAAGGTACAGGGTATCCAAGGAAGCTGACTGGTGATGACCTCTCAATCCCAGAACGTATTCTGGTGATCTCTGATATTTTTGAGGCATTAACCGCTGCAGATAGGCCTTATAAGAAGGCTAAGCCAATCAGTGTTGCTGTCGACATCATGTATAAAATGGCATTGGACGAGCATCTCGATATCGAACTGTTTAGATTGTTCTTAACCAGCGGCACTCACCTGCGTTATGCAGAAGAGTATCTGAAGCCGGAACAAATTGATTTCGTTGATATCAGCAAATACCTAGATGTTACTCGTCAGATTGCTTGAGTAAAGGTGGCTTGTTAGAACGGGGTCTATGAATGAAAGGCGCACATGAGTGCGCCTTTTTTATATCTGTTTATCGGTGAGCTGGTGGATAGATACTAAGGGATCTGCGTTTGACAAGTTCGGCTATAAGTTGTCGACACATCGATTCTAAGTAATTTTAGAGTAGATAAGAATTTAGTGGTTCTTTCTCCGTTTAAATCTATATATAACAAATGCTTGATTTGTTTTCAGTGTCCTTTTGGATGAGTTTTTATCGTCTATAAAAAATACTACCTTAGTCTAAATTGTCGACAATTATCTTGATTGTCGACAATTTAATCGTGTATTTTATGTTCATGTTATGGAATTGTTGACAATTAAGGTTCAGCAAATAGAAGTGAGCAGCGTGAATATGAATACTGCGATAAAAGATCTCAGCTTAAATGCAAACACGAAAACACGTGTTAGCGATAAAGAGAACACTAAATCAGAAAATCTCACTGAGTATCTCGTTGAGGCGATTGTTAGCGGTGAATTACTACCGGGCAGTAAGATTTCGGAACCTGAATTGGCTAAACGCTTCGAAGTAAGCCGAGGCCCATTACGTGAAGCGATAATGCGAGTTGAAGGGCTTGGCCTAATAGAACGCATTCCACATGTTGGCGCGCGAGTGATTACTTTTTCGGCAGAAAAACTGCTAGAGCTTTACGCGGTGCGAGAGGCTTTGGAAGGCATGGCTGCTCGCTTAGCAGCAAGACATATCACACAAGAAGAGCTTGTCGGGCTTGAAGGGTTATTGTCGACACATTCAAAGCATATCGATGAAGTCGAAGGTTCTTCTTACTTTCATCAACATGGGGATTTCGATTTCCATTATCGCATTATCAAAGCGAGTCGTAACAGCAAACTCATTTCGCTGCTGTGTGACGAGCTTTATCACCTATTACGAATGTACCGCTATCAATCGCCTAGGGCTCAGTCTCGACCAAAAGAGGCGCTCGATGAACACAAATACATCCTACAAGCGATTCGTAATCGCGATGAAGAGCTAGCAGAAATGCTAATGCGACGACACATCTCGGGCAGTCGATTGCTGATAGAACAACAAATTCAATCCAAAGATCTTGATTAAGCGACCATTGGAATCTGTCAGCGGATCAGTGCTGGCGATAACCAAAAGCCGTAAGTCTTAAAGGTTAGCTAGAAATAAACAATTAACAGGGAGCGTCATTATGAAGTTATCAGCAGGAGCAAAGTTCCGACAAGCTGTGCAAGACAACGACCCATTGCAGATCGTCGGTACGGTGAATCCGTATTGCGCGATGATGGCAAAGAACTTGGGGCATCAAGCTATTTACCTATCTGGTGGAGGCATCGCCAATGCGTCTTACGGTTTGCCTGATTTAGGTATCACCACATTGAACGATGTGTTGGTGGATGTTGAACGTATTACCAATGCGTGTGATTTGCCTTTGCTGGTGGATATCGATACGGGTTTTGGTGGCGCATTTAATATTGCACGTACCATTCGCGCTATGGAGAAGGCAGGCGCAGCTGCAATTCATATGGAAGATCAAGTGGCCCAGAAACGCTGTGGTCATCGACCAAATAAAGCGATTGTGAGCCAGCAAGAGATTGTCGATAGAGTCAAAGCGGCAACAGATGCTAGAACCGATGAGAGCTTTGTGATTATGGCGCGTACGGATGCATTGGCGGTTGAAGGTATTGATAGTGCGATTGAACGAGCGATTGCGTGTGTTGAAGCGGGCGCTGACATGATTTTCCCTGAGGCGATGAATCAGCTAGACCAATACGTGAAGTTCTCGGCGGCGTTGAAATTAGCAACGGGTAAGCACGTGCCTATTCTTGCGAACATCACTGAGTTTGGCCAAACGCCACTCTACAACTGTAATGAGTTGGCCCAATCAAGTGTCGACATGGTGCTTTATCCATTGAGTGCGTTCCGTGCGATGAACAAAGCGGCGGAGAATGTTTACAAGCACTTGTTAGTTGAAGGCAATCAAGAAGCTCTGTTGGATTCAATGCAAACCCGTAAAGAGCTTTACGAACACCTGAATTACCACGACTACGAAAACAAGCTTGATCAGTTGTTTTCAAGTGAAGGGTAAACCAGTTTCAATTAATCAAAAATCAACTTAATCCAATAACGTGAAATGGTTAGTCGCCATATCCAGTACCGATCATAAAGATCATCGGACATATAAACAGGCAGCACCAAAGAGTGCAGGCGGCTAACACAGAAAAGGAGTTCACCATGTCTGTATCTTTGAGTGATAAAGCAGCTGTCGAAAAGGCTTCAACAGAAAACCAACAACAAAGCGAAAAAATAGCCAGCGCACCTGCAATCGGTGGTGCTGGTCTACGTGGCCAAAGTGCGGGAACCACCGCGCTATGTACCGTAGGCCAGTCAGGAACGGGTTTAACTTATCGTGGTTACGATATTACCGACCTTGCTAATCATGCTCAGTTCGAAGAAGTGGCGCATCTGCTACTAAGGGGTCACTTACCCAGTGAAAAAGAGTTAGACAATTACAAAACGTTGTTGATTGGTTTACGTGGCTTGCCTCAACCTTTGAAAGCAGCACTAGAGCTTATCCCTGCAGACGCTCATCCAATGGATGTGATGAGAACGGGTTGTTCAATGCTAGGTAATCTAGAGCAAGAGTCTGATTTTTCTGAGCAACTCCCCGCGACCGAACGAATGCTCGCACTTTTCCCTGCGATTATTTGTTACTGGTATCGCTTTAGCCATGATGGCGTGCGCATTGACACTGAAGATCAAAGCGAAGCGTGTCTGGGTGGCTACTTCTTGAAGATGTTAACGGATAAAGCGCCGAGTGAACTTCACAAGAAGGTAATGCACTGCTCGCTCACCCTGTATGCGGAACATGAGTTTAATGCTTCGACTTTTGCCGCTCGTGTGTGTGCATCAACCCTGTCTGATATCCATTCGTGTGTCACCGCAGCGATTGGTACGTTGAGGGGCCCTTTACATGGCGGTGCGAATGAAGCCGCGATGGAAATGATCCAAGATTGGCAAACCGCCGATGAAGCGGAAGCGAACATCATGAATATGCTCGCCAACAAAGACAAAATCATGGGCTTCGGTCATGCCATTTATCGTGAGAGCGACCCACGAAATGCTCTAATCAAGCGTTGGTCAAAAGAGCTAGCTCAAGAGGTCGGTGATAAACAGCTTTACGCCGTTTCAGAACGTGTTGAAGCGGTTATGAAGCGCGAGAAAGGCTTGTTCTGTAATGCTGACTTCTTCCATGCGTCGGCTTATCACTTCATGGACATCCCAACCAAACTGTTTACGCCAATCTTCGTGATGAGCCGCCTTACGGGTTGGACAGCACACGTGTTCGAACAAAGAGAAAACAATCGCATCATTCGTCCAAGTGCAGACTACACCGGGCCAGAGCATCAAGACTGGCTACCAATCCACTTACGTTAGTTCTCTATATCGAGCCGACTTATGTCTTGAGGTGACTTCCGTCTTCATATGACAAGGCCTCAAGAACCAACGAATAGAATTTAACAGATAATGGTGGATGTATGTCTGATGTAAAACTTGAACAAGCTCAGTACCTTGATAAAAATCAGTACCGGAAACTTTTACCCGGAACCCATTTAGAGTATTTCGATGCTTGCGAAGCGGTAGAAGCGATATCTCCGGGCAGTTATAAAACCTTGCCTTATACGTCGAGAGTATTGGCAGAGCAATTAGTAAGACGCTGTGATCCTGAAACCCTTGAAGGCAGCTTAAAACAGATCATTGAACGCAAGAGCGACTTAGATTTTCCTTGGTATCCTGCGCGCGTGGTATGTCATGACATTCTTGGTCAAACAGCCTTGGTTGATTTGGCTGGATTAAGAGACGCGATTGCCGACCAAGGCGGAGACCCTGCCAAGGTGAACCCCGTTGTTGAAACTCAATTGATTGTTGATCACTCTCTGGCAGTGGAACACGCAGGCTTTGATAGCGAAGCCTTTGATAAAAACCGCGCGATTGAAGAGCGCAGAAACGAAGACCGTTTTCATTTTATTGAATGGTGTAAAACCGCGTTTAAAAACGTGAGTGTGATTCCTGCGGGTAATGGGATCATGCACCAGATTAACTTGGAGAAAATGTCTCCGGTTATTCAATCTAAAGAAGGCATCGCTTTCCCTGATACCTGTGTTGGTACCGATAGCCATACACCGCACGTTGATGCTCTGGGCGTTATTGCGATTGGTGTGGGCGGCTTGGAAGCTGAGACAGTGATGCTAGGTCGTCCGTCGATGATGCGATTGCCTGATATTGTCGGCGTTAAACTGACGGGTCAGAGACTAGAAGGGATAACTGCAACGGATATTGTGCTTGCGATTACTGAGTTCCTTCGCAATGAGAGAGTGGTCTCAAGCTATTTGGAATTCTTCGGTGAAGGGGCTCGTGCTCTGACTATTGGTGACCGCGCAACGATATCTAACATGACGCCAGAATATGGTGCGACAGCGGGTATGTTCTATATCGATGAGCAGACTATTCAATACCTGAAACTCACTGGTCGAGAGCCTGAGCAGGTTGAACTAGTTGAACGCTACGCCAAGCAAACTGGGCTATGGGCTGACGATCTCGATTCTGCTCAATATGAGCGTGTACTTGAGTTTGATTTATCGAAGGTAGAGCGCAATCTTGCAGGGCCATCCAATCCCCATCGTCGTTTGCCAACCAGAGAGCTGGCTGAACAAGGCATCAGTCAAGCATCTTGGAAAGAGCAGCATGCTAAGCAGTACAGCGATGATCAGATGCCCGATGGTGCCGTAATCATTGCGGCAATTACTTCTTGTACCAACACCAGCAACCCAAGAAACGTGGTCGCCGCAGCATTAGTGGCTAAGAAAGCCAATCAGCTTGGATTAGTTCGTAAACCGTGGGTGAAAACGTCATTTGCTCCAGGTTCTAAAGTTGCCAAGCTCTATCTCGAGTCGGCGGGTTTGCTTCCTGAGCTGGAACAATTAGGATTTGGTATCGTCGGTTATGCGTGTACTACCTGTAATGGTATGAGCGGAGCCCTAGATCCTGCTATCCAACAAGAGATCATCGACCGCGACCTGTACTCAACCGCTGTGTTGTCAGGGAATCGAAATTTCGATGGTCGAATCCATCCCTATGCAAAACAAGCGTTTTTAGCCTCACCGCCATTAGTGGTTGCTTATGCCTTGGCGGGTACGATTCGCTTTGATATCGAGAAAGACAGCTTAGGCACTGACAACCATGGTAAGCCAATCTACTTAAGCGATTTATGGCCGAGTGATGCCGAGATCGATGCTGTTGTCGGTGAGCATGTTAAGCCTCAGCAATTCCAACAAATCTACGTAAAAATGTTCCAGCCAGACGAGGAGCAGGTGACTACTGAACCGCTTTATGACTGGCGACCTCAAAGTACCTATATTCGCAGGCCACCTTATTGGGAAGGTGCTCTTGCGGGAGAACGAAGCCTATCTGGTATGAGACCTTTAGCGATTCTGGGTGACAATATCACTACAGATCACTTATCCCCTTCAAATGCGATTCTCGCTTCGAGCGCTGCGGGGGAATATCTCACCAAAATGGAAGTGCCGGAAGAGGACTTTAACTCTTACGCGACCCATCGAGGCGATCACTTAACCGCGCAACGAGCAACATTCGCCAACCCTAAGCTGTATAACGAAATGGTTAAGGACGCTGGAGAAGTTGTGCAAGGTTCACTAGCAAGAGTTGAACCAGAAGGTCAAGTTACGCGAATGTGGGAAGCGATAGAAACCTACATGAACCGTAAACAGCCTTTGATTGTCGTGGCGGGTGCCGATTATGGACAAGGTTCATCACGTGACTGGGCAGCCAAAGGGGTGCGCTTGGCGGGTGTTGAAGTGATTGTTGCCGAAGGCTTTGAACGAATCCACAGAACCAACTTAGTTGGAATGGGTGTGTTGCCTTTGCAGTTTAAAGCGGGAACCAATCGCAATACCTTAGAACTGGACGGCACCGAGCTTTACGACGTGTACGGCGACATTGAAGCAGGGTCTGATTTGGCTCTAGTCATCACTCGTAAAAACGGTGACAAGCTGGATGTTCCTGTGACCTGCCGACTAGACACGGCAGACGAAGTGAATGTGTACAGCGCTGGTGGCGTATTGCAACGTTTCGCTAAAGACTTTCTCGCACAGTAGGAGCTTATGATGACAAATAAACAGATAAAAGTACCTGCTACCTACATGCGGGGCGGAACAAGCAAAGGCGTTTTCTTCAACTTAAGTGACTTACCTGAGGCTGCGCAAGTTGCCGGAGAAGCTCGAGACGCATTACTTCTGCGCGTGATTGGTAGTCCAGATCCTTATGGCAAACAAACCGATGGCATGGGTGGTGCAACATCCAGTACCAGTAAAACCGTTATTGTTTCGAAAAGTAGTAAAGCCGATCACGATGTTGATTACCTATTCGGCCAAGTAGCAATAGACAAGCCGTTCGTTGATTGGAGCGGTAACTGCGGCAATCTGTCTGCTGCAGTGGGCCCATTTGCTATTCATAGTGGCCTAGTCGACTCGAATCGTATTCCAGAAAACGGTGTGGTCGAGGTGCGAGTATGGCAAGTGAACATAGAGAAAACCATTATTGTTCATGTACCTATCGCTGGTGGCGAAGTTCAAGAGTTAGGTGATTTTGAACTCGACGGTGTGACTTTCCCCGCCGCTGAGATCCAAGTTGATTTCCTAGACCCCGCCGATGCGAGTGGCTCTATGTTCCCAACAGGGAATGTTGTCGATTTTTTAGATGTTCCCGATCTGGGTTGCATCAAAGCGACATACATTAATGCTGGGATACCCACCATTTTTGTTGATGCTGAATCGGTTGGCTACCAAGGCACTGAACTTCAGTCAGATATCAATAGTGATACCAAAGCCTTGGCTCTGTTTGAATCCATACGAGCACATGGTGCAGTAGCAATGGGTCTTATTGATTCTTTAGAACAAGCTGAATCATGTCAACATACACCTAAAGTCGCGTTTGTTGCTAAGCCTCAAGCGTACCAAGCTTCCAGTGGTAAGTCGGTTGCTGTCGAAGATACTGACCTTCTGGTGCGTGCTTTGTCTATGGGGCAACTGCACCATGCCATGATGGGTACGGCTGCGGTTGCTATTGCTTCAGCGGCAAGTGTTCCTGGCACCTTAGTGAACTTGGCAGCCGGTGAGGGAAGTCGTGATTTCGTGACCTTTGGACACCCGTCAGGAACCTTAAAGGTAGGTGCGAAAGCGCTGCAGGCCGAAAGTGGGTGGAAAATAGAGAGGGCGATTATGAGTCGTAGTGCCCGAGTGATCATGGAAGGTGCCATTCGTGTGCCTTTTCCCAAGTAAAGCGATTGTCGTGAACGGTTAAATGTTCACGAATACAACGCTGAGAAAAGAGTGCACCCAAGTGAAACTGTTAAAAGCTAGTCGCTTGGACTAATGGATAAATCATGGAGGAGGCACTATGTCTGCTACGAATCGAATGACTAGAAAAACAGATTACATCACCGAGTATCAATGGGCGAGGGAAGACCCAAATTCGTTTTGGGAAACACAATCACAAGCGATAGATTGGTTTGAACCACCAAAAACGATATTACAAACTGACGATAACGGAATTGAGCGTTGGTTTCCTGATGGGGTGATGAACACCTGCTGGCTCGCGCTGGATTATCATTGTGAAAATGGGCGAGGTGACAATACCGCACTGATTTACGACTCTCCAGTTACAGGAACTCAATCCTCGTACACTTACAATCAATTGCGTAACCAAGTGGCTAAAGTCGCTGGTATGTTAGCCACGCAAGGCGTTACCAAAGGTGATCGTGTGGTGATCTACATGCCAATGATTCCTGAAGCGGCGATGGCAATGTTGGCCTGTGCACGACTAGGTGCGGTGCATTCGGTGGTGTTTGGTGGTTTTGCCCCTCATGAGCTTGCCGTTCGAATTGAAGATGCCGAGCCCAAGGTGTTGATTACTGCATCCTGCGGTGTCGAGATAAATAAAGTCCTGCCATATAAGCCGATGGTCGATCGCGCGATCATGGACAGCCGATGGAAGCCTGAGAAAGTGGTGGTATTCCAAAGAGAGCAGTCTCTAGCCGAATTGAACAACGAACGTGATGTACTTTGGCAGCAAGCTGTTGAGGATGCTTTGCCTCACGTATGTGTGCCTGTTCTAGCGACTGACCCACTATATATCTTGTATACATCAGGGACGACGGGTAAGCCAAAAGGCGTGGTGCGCGATAATGGTGGTCATGCGGTCGCGATGAAATACTCGATGAGCACTATCTACGATATGCCGCAAGATGGTGTGTTTTGGGCGGCTTCTGATGTCGGCTGGGTAGTGGGGCATTCCTATATTGTGTATGCGCCATTGATTCATGGTTGCACAACCATCTTGTTTGAAGGAAAGCCAGTTAGAACGCCAGATCCGGGGGCATTCTGGCGTGTGTGTGAAGAGTACAACGTCGATGTGTTATTTTCTGCGCCAACGGCATTTAGAGCTATCAAGAAAGAAGATCCTGAAGGCGAGTTACTCACCAAGTATGACTTATCATCGCTCAAGTCGATTTTTATGGCGGGAGAGCGTTTGGACCCGCCAACATTGGATTGGGTTGAGTCTCATACCAATAAACCGGTTATTGACCACTGGTGGCAAACCGAAACGGGTTGGGCTATTTCTGCCAATCCGACAGGGCTGGAATCTTTGCCAGTGAAAGCAGGTTCTTCAACTAAGCCTGTGCCCGGTTACCAAGTCGAGATTCTTAATGAATTGGGTGAAACGGCACAGCCTAATCAGCAAGGCTTTGTTGCACTCAAACGTCCACTACCACCCGGTTGTCTGCCAACGGTTTGGCGTAATCATGATCGATTTGAATCTGGCTATCTGAGCCAATTCCCAGGCTATTATGTTTCTGGGGACGGTGGCTATCTCGATGAAGATGGGTATCTATTTATTATGGGCCGTATCGACGATGTGATAAACGTAGCGGGACACCGTCTGTCGACTGGAGAAATGGAAGAGATCGTGGGTGGTCACCCAGCCATTGCAGAATGTGCGGTAGTCGGGATTCACGATGACTTGAAAGGACAACTTCCTTTAGGTCTAGTTGTGTTAAAAGATGGCGTAAAAGTCGATGGCATTGAGTTGCAAAGGGAATTGGTTGGCAAGGTTCGTAATGAGATCGGCGCGGTAGCTTGTTTTAAGCAAGCCTTGGTTGTTGAGAGGTTACCTAAGACACGCTCAGGTAAGATCTTACGTAGAACGATCCGGCAGATCGCAGAAGGTGAACAATATGTGGTGCCTTCAACTATTGACGACCCTACCAGCTTAGCTGAAATTGCTGAAAAGCTCGGCAAATAGACGTCGCAGTTTAGGTAATCTCACCTTCGGCTTGTTGATTTATACATAATCCGGCGTGATGGTTTACCTAAACTCTACTTTATTCATCCGCTTATCCATTGCGTTTACTATGACCTCATTATGAATCCCACATATTGAGGTCTTTTTATGCGAGCTTACTTTTTGTTGATTGCTTTATTGGTCAGTGGTGCTGCTAGTGCCAGTATTTCAAAGGATGAAGCGAGTAGAGCGTTGTTAGAACCTTTGAGTCATCCCAAGGTATTTAAATGTGTATCAAAGACTGGCGTCGATCTCTATCAAGCGGTTTTTGATATTGGTGTGGGATATGAAGCCGACCCTATTAACTCGAAGATGATCGTTAATTCAAGGAAAGGCCGCTACGAATATCAAATCTTAGGCGCAGTAAGGTCTGAAAGAGCTGGTGAAATTGTCGTGTTAACTCGCCATGTGGGAGACGGTGTTAAAGTTGCGGCTATGATTGATGACGAAAATGGCAAGATACTGGGGATCGGCGATAAAAATCATTATCGAGATTGTGGTGTTAGGCCACCACCTAGCGTAGCAAACATGCAAAACTTTTGGTCTAAAGGCTAAGAGATATGTGAAAGGCAAGAATTATAGAGAAAGCTCGATTGAGGCGACCTTATTGGTCGCCTTTTTTGTTTGTCAGGCTAAAGCGAGCTCAAAGATATATATCAATAAGCACTTATGCGATGGTTGAATGATACATAACTGAACATGATGTATCGTCTAAACGTGGCTTTATTTATCTCATTAACGGTTCTGCTTAAGATGGCTCTACTCCAAACGAAGAACTAAGCGAGACTCCTATGAAATTCACTAAACCTTTTCTTTTAGCGACACTGATTGTGACTCTTTCTGGTTGCGCATCACCAGCAATGGATAACGAAAATGAGAATGCTGCACGTAATCGTGGTGCTGTGGGCGGTGCTTTATTAGGAGCGACAGCTGGCGCTCTAACTGGAGATGCGAGCTTAGCCGCGAAGGGGGCTGCATTGGGTGGTGTGACTGGTGGTGTTGCTGGTTCAATGAAAGATACGGATGATGCAAGAAACGCACAACGAACCCAAGTTACTGCTGATGGTCTAGCGCAAGACAATCGCACTGATGCAGAAAAGCGAGTTGCGGAAGTAGAGGCGGAAATTAAGCTTATTGAACTGGAACAACAGCTTGCTGATCTCAAAGAAGAGAAAGAAGATAACGGTGCATAAAGCTGAAGCTACAGCAAAAGCCACAGCAAAAAACATAGCTTCGATATTCGTTTAATTCAAAATCATTCAAACAGAATGGCCACGTAATGTGGCCGTTTTTGTATCTAAAATACACACTTCAAACAATGAATTAATTCAATAACTTGTATAGATACTCACGCCAAGTACACTAGACTCAGTTTAGATATTAATTTGGTTTGAGAAGCGCAATAGTCATGAATGTCACCTTAAGGGCCGCAAAGCACGCGGATTTAGAACAACTTAACGAGTTAATGTTCGATCTCCACCATCACCACCACCTTGCTAGCCCAGAGCACTTTAAAACGGCAGAAGAGATTGAGCAGGAAAAAAGCATTGCACGATACTTGGATGACCCTGAATGTTTGGTTTATGTGGCATTAAAAGGAGAGCTCATTGTTGGCTTTATCTCAGGGCATTTTTGTGAGCTTATCTCAACGGTCAGCAAACCAGTGCCGATGGGAAGTGTCGATGAACTGTTTGTCTTGCCTGATTATCGAAAAGAATCGATTGCTGAAAAGTTGTTTAACAAAGTTGAAAGTACTTTTGATGATTATGGGGTTGAACAAGTCTTTGTAGAAGTTTGGGACTTTAACTCGCCTGCCAAGGACTTCTATCAAAAAATGGGGTTCACACCTCACATTCAATGGATGAGGAAGGCTTTGCACAAAACGTAGACAGCGATTTTGTGTGGCTTTGATTACAATAGTTCAACTGCAACAGCAGTCTTCAATATTCTTCTATTATTTTTTAGGTAAACTCGTTGGTTATTCGATATTTATTAGTTTTCATACTGTCTCTTTTGAGTACTACTTCCGCTTGGGCAAACGACACTTTGCCCGATCATATCGCGGGCGCCTTGTGTGTAGTACGTGCTGATAACCAAATCGTGTTGGTTGATGAGTTGATCACCGGTCAATTGTCTCTACCGGGAGGCACTGTTGTTTCAGGTGAGCCGCCAGCCGTCGCGGCGCAACGTGAAACGTGGGAAGAGGCTGGTTTGTCGGTAACGGTCGGTGATGTGCTAGGTTATACCGACAGTGCCGTCGTGTTTGATTGTATTTCTGACTCTGAAGTGATCAGTTACAAGGCTCGAAATGAGTTAGGTGGCTTTGAGCTGCCGATTTGGTTTGCTCCTCATTATGGCGTGGAAGTCAGCCGAGCGATGTTACTTCCTCCTACTGAATTGCAAGATCACCAATACCGCTACCCAGAACAGTGGTCTGAGATTAACGAGCTGTTTTTATCTGCGACAGATCAACCGGTGACGTATGTGACTGAGCTGGTGGGCGCGGCACCCAAAGTCCATCAAGTTGAATTAAATTGGATTGTGTCACTTCAAAACACGTTCGATAAGATGCCAAGCGTATTTGCGAATACTGTGCTTTTGACTGACTTGTTGGCCAAGCCATGGGTCTTCATTGTGATATTGCCGTTAATTGCTTGGTACTTTGGCCGTAACTTCGCGTTGAAGTTTGGCTTCACTTTGATCTCGGTGACACTACTTACTTTAATCGCGCACCAAGGTTTTGGTTTTCCACGTCCACACGCTTACATGCCAACATTGAAACTGGTGATGAGCAGTGGGTATAGTTTTCCAAGTCTGTTGGCTGCCTTGTGGGTCAGTTTAACCTTGTTAGTCTTTTGGAAACTAAAGCGCCTCTTGGAGCAAAAAGCCATTCTGGTAGTGCTCGCTGGCCTGCTGTGGATCATGCTATTTAAGTCTTATTCAGGTAGTGCGTTTTTTAGTGATGTATTAATGGGTGGCGTATTAGGCGCTTTAACGACGTGGCATATCGTGAGATTAGACGCGAAACCGGATGTTGATATTAGCGCCTTATTGAGTTCTAAAGGTGTTTGGTGGGCATTGTGCTTACTGTCGATTGTTCTGACGGTGATATGGCCACTGCCAACATTCTCATTCTGGGTGGCGATTTTGATGACGATTGCATGCCTAGTGACGTTAACAGACTCGAAACCTTTGGTTGGTCAGTTCTCATTCAAGATCGTTCTTGGAGTGATGGCGATGTTGTTAGCGGGAAATCTGCTGATTAGCTGGGCTGGAAGCTTTGTCTCTTTCAGCGGTATTGCTTCATTTATTGTTGAAACGTTACGTTTCCCAATCTTGATTCTGTTTGGTGTGGTGGCATTTCGTCTGCCATGGAAAAGAGAGTAAGCGACTCGACTAACACAAAATCAAAAAGGCTGTGCAGTGCACAGCCTTTGTCATTTCTGAAACAAGCAAAAAGTAATTCTTATTAGAACCTGTTGAGCGTTTATGAGTTGAAGATAAACTTCTCAATCGCGACCGCTACACCATGGTCGTCGTTGCTAGCTGTGATGTGATCCGCCAGTTTCTTGGTTTCTTCCATTGCGTTTTCCATTGCAATGCCAAGGCCTGCGTATTCAAGCATATGGTGATCGTTTTCAGCATCACCCATGCAGATGACTTCTTCCGCTTTAATGCCTAAGTGTTTCGCTATCGCTTCAATACCGACACCCTTGTTTGATTTCGGGTTTAGGAACTCTAAGAAGAATGGTGCACTTTGTACGATAGTAAACTGAGTCTTAAGCTCTTGTGGCAACTTACCGATGATTTCAGTCAGCTTGCTTGGTTCAGCGACAATCATAGTTTTGATGATTTCGTGGTCATCTTCTAGTTGAGAAAAGTCGAACTCGGTTATATCTAAGCAATTAATACGCGCTTCAATACCAGTGTACTCATTGTTCTCAGGTGTGATTAAGCCGTGGATCTTGCTGAAAGCATGGACATAACCACCAAGCTGTTCAGCGAGGGCAGCAATCTCTTTTGCGGCTTTACCGTTGCTGATCTCACTGTGAATGATCTCTTTTGTCGATACGTTCTGAACCATAGAGCCGTTGTAGAAGAGTACAAAGTCATCTTCGCCGTCAATCGAAAGCTCATCTAATTTGCTTTGCATGCCTTCTAAAGGGCGACCAGAAGCGAGAACTACTTTCACACCTGCAGCTCGTGCTTTGGCGATTGCGTCTTTGTTCTCTTGAGAAATCACTTTTTCACTGTTGAGTAGTGTGCCATCCATATCAAGAGCAATCAGTTTGTACATGTTGTTCCTTACTAAAAAATTAAAAGCTAACGAAATCTATGGGCGAAAGGATAAGGGAACTTGAAAGTTCAGGCTAGGGCTTTGATCAACTCATTTATCAGTACTCATTTGTTTGACCAAAAGGGGGAAGTGCTTTAAGGTCTGCGGTTGATTAATTTCATCAAATGATTGAGCTGAGGGAAAGTTGTACAAGATTAATGAAATGTTTGAAACCATTCAGGGTGAGGGCGTGTTTACTGGCGTTCCCGCTGTTTTTGTTCGTCTGCAAATTTGCCCAGTGGGCTGTTCTTGGTGTGATACCAAGCAGACCTGGGAAGCGTTGCCAGAAGAGGAAACCAGCCTTGGCGATATTATGGTTAAGACAGAAGATTCACCTACTTGGTCAGCAATCGATGCTCAAGGAATCGTGAATGAATATATCAAGCAAGGTTACACTGCTAAGCACATTGTGATTACTGGTGGTGAGCCATGCATTTATGATCTTGTTCCTCTTACTGAAGCGTTTGAGCAGCACGGTTGTCGCTGTCAGATTGAGACTAGCGGAACATCAGAAGTTAAAGCCACACCGGACACTTGGGTTACGGTGTCACCGAAAGTGGCGATGAAAGCGAAACTGGAAATCTTAGATAGCGCCTTGCAACGTGCTAACGAAATTAAGCATCCAGTAGGTACAAGCAAAGACATCGAACAACTTGACGGTTTATTGGAGCGAGCAGCAGTTCCTAACGACACTGTTATCGCTCTGCAACCAATCAGCCAAAAAGACCGCGCTACTCAGCTTTGTATTGATACCTGCATTGAGCGCAATTGGCGCTTATCAATACAAACTCACAAATATTTGAGCATCGCATAGGTTGTATTTTTACTGGGCAAGATAAGTCGCTAGTAGAAGGTTCTCGTAAGGATTTAAGATGAAAAAAGCAGTGGTAGTATTCAGTGGTGGTCAAGACTCAACAACGTGTCTTGTTCAAGCATTAAAAGAGTATGATGAAGTTCATGCGATTACGTTTGATTATGGTCAGCGCCATAGACTCGAGATTGAAGTTGCTGAGTCATTGTCGAAAGAGCTTGGTGTGAAAGCGCACAAAGTGATGGATGTGACTCTGTTGAATGAACTGGCTATCAGCTCTTTGACTCGTGACGATATTCCTGTGTCTCATGAGCTGCAAGAGAATGGGCTGCCGAATTCATTCGTTCCTGGTCGTAATATTCTATTTCTGACTCTAGCGGGTATTTACGCTTACCAAATCGGTGCTGAAACCGTGATTACAGGTGTGTGTGAAACAGACTTTTCTGGTTACCCTGATTGTCGTAATGACTTTGTGAAGGCGATGAACTCTGCGCTTGTACAAGGTATGGACAAGCCGCTTGATATTAAAACACCGTTAATGTGGCTCAACAAAGCTGAAACATGGGCGTTGGCCGACCAGTACTCAGCACTTGAGCTTGTTCGAAATAAAACACTGACTTGTTACAATGGCATTGTCGGGGATGGTTGTGGCGATTGCCCAGCGTGTGAACTGCGTAAAGTTGGCCTTAACGATTACCTAGGTGATCGTGAAGGTATTATGGCTGAGTTGGTTCGCAAACAGACTGAGAATAAATAACCTCAGGTCAATCAATTGGTTCGTTGTAAGCATCAATGATGCAGTTTCGGCCGTTGCTTTTGGCTTGATAGAGTGCTTGGTCGAGCACTGAATACAAGTCATCAAAGTCACTTAATGCGTTTGAGGTTGCTAGATAAGCAAAACTCGCGGTCACATTAAGTGACTTTTTGCTTTCTGATAAAAAGACAGTGCTTGAAATGGCGTAGTGCAACTCTTCAACGCGTTCTCGTACCTCTGCTGGTGGGGTATCGGTTAATATGATGACAAATTCTTCACCCCCTAAGCGACCAAACAATTCACCATTCACTAAGTGTTTTCTAATTTGATCACTAATATGGACCAGTGCCCGATCACCAGTAGGGTGCCCATGCTCATCATTAATCTTCTTAAACTTATCTAGATCGAGCAGCACGAGCACATGCTGTTTGTCCGTCCCTTTACAGCGTTTCACTCTTTTGATTCTTCGAATTATCTCAGTTCGGCTATATGCTTTCGTTAAGCCATCAATTGCTGCTTTTGCGCGAACCGTTTTGTTTATCAATACCGTGAAGCTTGCAGCGCAAAGCAACAGAATAACAACGATGTTGTACATCCATCTTTGATGTTCCATTTTTTCAATTTGAACGCGGTCGAGTTTCGTCTGATGTGTCAGGAAAGAGCTTTCTAGTTCTTGTTCATATTTGGCGTGCGTCAGGCCGAGCGCTTCGAGTGCGAGTCGATTGTCGATATCTCTAGCTTCCATTTGTATTGACGAGTATCGCTGGTAGAAATAGAAAGCTTGTTGGTAATCGCTAAGTGATTGATGAATATCAGAAAGCTGAAGAAGTGACTGCGCGATGTATTTATGCCTTGTGACTTGTTCAGCTAATTCTAGCGCTTGTTGAGCATAGTTGAGTGCTTCCGTTGGCAGTTTCTGTTCTTCGAACATATCGCTGATCGCCAAGTAAGCATTGATGCGAATGACATCATTGCTCAGTTCGCTCGAAGCTGAAAGAGACTCAATTAGGTAGGTTCTCGCCACATCATAGTTTTTCGTTTGAGTGTACGCTTTTCCTAAGCCAAGACTTGTGAGTGCAATACCGTAGCTATGCGACGTTGAGCTCAGCAGTGTTCTTGCTGTCTGAAAGTGGTGAATTGCTAGTTCACTTTGCTCTTGGTTAAGGTAGAGATCCGCAAGGCTGTGATGCACTTGTGCTTTCATTAAATCTGAAGCGTTTACTCTGAGAATGAGAGCTTGCTCTAGATACTCCGCCGATTTTTCATATTGCTTTAATTCTTTGAGCAAGTTACCCACATCGTTGTAAACCCCTGAAATATCATGCCCTTGTGGAAACACGTTTATTAGTGATAGGTAGGTGTCTAGTGCAGCTTGATAGTCACTGCGGAAATGATGATTGTTCGCGATGACTCGATAAGTCCCGAATTTTGGTAATACAGGGTCAGCGATGTCATGTAAATCTGACTGAAGGGCAGAGCAGTAATAGTTCGCTTGATGGTATTTAGCTTGCTCGTTAAGCGATCGGCATAGCTGGTACTTTAGTAAGGCTTTACCAGTTAAATCACTGCGAGATTGCATTTTCGCCAAAAGTGTTAGAAAGCCTTGTTGTGCTTGTTCATATTGGCCTTTGCCGTCTTTCCTCAGAGCAGAAATAAACGCTGTTTCTATCGCTTGGTAGTCATTGTCGTTTGAAGCGATTCCGTAGAACGGCTGATCTCGGTGGCTCATGTATTGATACAGAAGAGACGCAAGGTAAAGCTTATCTCCATAAACCGTTGAGCCGATGTAGCGTGTTTGCAGCATGTTTAATGCGCGCTCAGGAGAGTGGTTTAAAGTAGAGAGATAAAGCGCGTTCCAATCAGCATTTGGAGTAGAGCTTAGATTGGAGGTATAGACTGGTGAATTGTGGTCACGATCTGATGTTGATACTTGGCTATAAGAACAAAAGCTAATGAATAGTAGAAAGGTAACAAAAACGAAGTGATTCACAAGAGACGATCAATCAGATAAAGAACGATATTCTATTATTAGTTTGATGTTGCTTCAAATTTTGAATGGTGCGACTACGTGGTTATGCGAGGTAGGTCTCTAATTTATTGATACTAATCAGAGGTATATCGGTCGCGCGAATCGTGCGACCGATATCGGAAATTAGATGTATAATTTCGCTAGGTCAGAAGGCTCAAGTTCTTTGCCTTCTAATGTTGCATTCCAGTTAGTACCAACAAGAACGCCGTCTTCAGCAAGAGTCAGTAACCAATCTTCTACAAAGATATCTAGTGGAATTTCTAATACTTCGAAGTCAGCCCACTCTTCAACGTTGTGAGTTTGAGCATCTTCTTTTGAAGACCAGAATGGCATCACTTCGCTGTTTTCGAATTCACTTGAGTCACATGCTAGCCAACCTTCTTCGTTGCGAAGGCCCCATACCAGTTTAGTTTCTTGTGTTTCAGAAACGAAAAGTTCTAGATTTGCTTGAGTATCAGCTGTTAGTTTGCTCATGGATTAATTCTCTATGTTGATAACGTGGCAAGATTAACATTATAGACGGCTTAGGTATATGCTATTCAAGGAATTATCACCATACTGAAACGTTAACTTAAGATAACGTTTCAGTATGGTAAAAGCTGGGTACGCCTACTTTTTAATTTTGGTGAAGATGTGCCATTCTTCTTTGATATTACCCTTAAATCCAACAACGGAAGCAACAACTTTTCGATGTAGTGCGTGATTGATTTGGGTGTCATCACTGCTGAATTCAGAATCACCATGACCTACGATGTTGACTCTAGATGGCTGAATACCGTTGCTAATTAGCGCTCGTCTTACATGTGATGCACGTTCTTTCGAAAGCTTTAGGTTATGTTCCGCGTTACCTACTTTGCTGGCATAACCTTGCAATTCAATGCTGGTACTTTCGTAGCGCTTTAAAAATGCCGCCATTTGGCGTATCTGCCCTAGAAAGACAGGGTTTATTTCCGTTGAATTATTAGCGAAGAGTATATGCAGCTCTTTCTTTTCCGATGACTCGAAATATGATCCACAACCGTCGTTATCGATCTCGGCACCAATTTGTGTATCGGGACATAAATCTCGCGCGTTTATTACACCGTCATTGTCATCATCTTGAAGATCGTAAATTTGAGTGACCGGCGGTAGAGCGCGATATTCGAATTCATCTTCGTTGTTTTCAGCTAAAGCATTGGCAGATACAACCATGAAGCAAAGCGATAATACTGTGTTGGTAAGCTTCATTAATATTCCACCTTTTCATTCCATTCTTCTGGGATCTCAACTCGTAAACCGATGAGTAGGTTACCAGTTGCGTTCATTACGCGATATTTTGCGTATTGCTCGTCATACTTAGCATCTAAATAGCCTTTACGAGCTTCGAATAATTCATTCTCAGTGTTAAGTAAGTCGAGAAGGGTACGTTTACCGATACGGTATTGTTTCTCATATGATATTACCGTGTCTGATGCCGAGTCTACGTGGTCAGATAGGAACTCTTTTTGCTGAACCGTTAAATCAAGTGCGCTCCATGATAGACGTAGACTCTCTTCTACATTGCGGTAAGTACTTTCGCGAAGGTCCTTGGCTTTGTTGAGTTGGTAGGCTGCACTTTCTGTGCGGTCTTGATCCGAACCACCATTGTAAAGGTTGTATCTTAAACGAACCATGGCAGAAAACTCATCGCTGCTGCCTTCTGTACCACCGGCGTCATCACGCCAAGTTTGAGCGGCTTCAAAAGAAACAGTCGGGTAGTTGGTACTCTTAGATTGTTTGTATTGGAACTTCGCTGAGTCAACATCGGCTTGTGCAATCTTAATGACTGGATGCTGGTTAAACGCTTTTGCCAACGCACCATCAACGGTATAAGGAATTGCACCCGCATCTGCGCGAGGGAAAGTTAACCCTAAAGGAGATTGACCAACAAGTCTTTTAAACTGAGTATGCGTATCAAAAAGGTTGTTTTGAGCAGCAAGCAAATTCCCGTGCGCTTTCGCAATACGAGCTTCAACTTGTGACATATCTGCGGTTGAACCAATACCTGATTCCACGCGCTTACGAATATCGTTATATATCTCTTTGTGCGTCGCTAAGTTACTTTCCGAAAGAGAAAGCACTTCATAGGCTTTCACTGCATCAAGATAAACCTTTGTTACTTCTAAAGCGATGTCTTGCGCGTTAGATAGTAGTTGATAGCGCACGGACTCTGCATCAGCCGCAGTACGGTCAATATCATTGGATGTATTAGCGCCATCCCATATTAACTGGGTCAAGGTGATCGTTGCTTCTTTTCTAGTCAGATCGGTAGTGTCTTGGTTGGTTGCTAGATCAGTATGTTCATAACCAATCCCACCATCTAAGTCTATACTTGGTCGATAAGCACCACCAGAAGCGTCGTTAAGATAACGCTTACTGATATATTCGTTATAAGCACTTTTGATTTCAGGGTTGCTTTCTAATGTAAACGCAACGGCTTGCTCTAAGGTTTGTGCTGTTGTCGGCAAACTTAGCGCTATAGCTAACCCTAATGTTGTCGTTTGAATGTAATTCAATTTCCATCTCTCCAAATTGGACTGCATCTAAACCTACGCTTTTTAATGTGCTAGATACGAAATTTAGATGAACCGCCAAAAAAATAACGTTCGCTCGAGAAGCTACCGTAAATGGTTGTAAAGTTGTTAACAGTTTGCTGTGCGTTTTATGATGATTTTGAGAACGTCAATTTTACGTTTTTAGCTCTGTTATTTTTCGCAAACACAATAACTTATATTGATAGTGTGAGCACTTTCATTATTGTGTGATGTGATCAGCGTCATTACCTTGTCACTCGGTATGTTAAATGCACGATTCATAACTAGGAATTATGTGATGTTAAATGTTATATTTCGGCTAATATTATAAATAAGATGTCACAAAGTTGACGTGACAAGCGAAAATGGTTTTTAGGGGTTGATATGGACATTACAGCATTGAATTTGACCGGTGCTCTTGCATTGGGTCAGCGCATTGTTATTTCAGTTGATGGCACGGTTAGAGTACTCGAAGAGGGAGAGCCTCTACAGGCTGGAGATGTAACTCTTGAATCTCAAAATGGACCTAATGAACCTCAGGTATCAGTTAAGCGTTTTTCACCTGAAGACGGTGAAGTTGAACTAGACCAGGATATCGCAAATATTTTTGCCGCATTAGAAGAAGGTGAAGACCCTACTGAGTTAGGAGATGAGTTCGCTACCGCTGCTGGTCAAAATGGTTCTAGCTTGGCAACCAGTGGGACTGTAGAGCGAGACGGTGAAGAAACGATCCCAGCAACCGAATTTATAACAACGGGATTTGAAGCGCTGGGCATGTCGCGAACTCAAAGCCTGAGCCTTCTAGAGCAATTCCGTTCGTTTGAGCAAACTAATAGCGCCCCTACCTTTGTTGATACCAATAACTCGCCTGTCGGTGACACTCTCTCATTTACAACCGATGAAGATACTCCAGTAAGCGGAACGTTGTCAGCATCAGATGAAGATGGCGATTCGCTGTCTTTCGTTAAGTTCACCGATCCATCAAACGGTACTGTCGTTGTCGATGAAAATGGTGATTGGACTTATACCCCCAACGAAAACTACAACGGTACCGATAGCTTTACGGTTATCGTCGATGATGGAAATGGTGGTACTGACACAATTACGGTTAACGTTGGCGTAACTCCCGTAAATGACGCGCCGATAGGTAATGACCTTTCAGTAACCACCGACGAAGATACCCCAGTAAGCGGAACGCTAAACGCAACAGATACGGACGGAGACTCGTTAACATTCTCAAAAGGCACAGATCCGTCAAACGGTTCTGTAGTCGTTGATGAAAATGGTAATTGGACCTATACGCCAGACGAAAACTACAACGGAAGCGATAGCTTCACCGTTGTAGTTAGCGACGGGAATGGAGGCACAGATACTATTACTGTTGATATTGGCGTGACGCCTGTAGATGACGACTCTTTATTTTTTAACCAAGAACTAAGTTATGCGGAAAACCAAGTGGCGGGCGCGGTGGTGGGTACCTTGTCCGGCAGCGATCTGGATGGCGTGACCAAATACGAGTTCAAACACAGTGACGGCACCTTAAGCACCATCAGTGAAGACGGTTTCTACAGTGTCGATGCGGCCGGCAACATCAGCATCACGACAGCGGGCGTTTCGGCGGAGGTGAACGACTTCGAGCAAGGCACGAACAGTGGCGATTACCAGATGGTGATGACCGACGGTTACGGCTCGACAGCGGAAGCGACGGTGA
>NZ_JBFRSC010000070.1:0-28707 GCF_041473335.1 Vibrio sp. 10N.222.55.C7 | reverse complement strand
CGAGAGTCCATATAAGAACCGTACGTGCGAGTTTCCCCGCATACGGCTCAAGCCTTTATAAGCACCTACCTAAGTAAATGCCAGCAACTCAAACATGTAATTGCCTATGACAATTAATATGCAACATCATAAGATTTTCGCTATTGTCCGAACCACCATCGACTCGTCGAATGATATGGTGAACATCCCATTCATCTTCAGAGGCAAACTGCCGGTGGCATACCGCACACTGGAAACCCTGCCTTTCGGCAATCTTCCAAAGCTTCATGTTACCTGATAAAGATTTCTTCAATCTTCTGATCGTCAAACTTTCAAAATATTGCTCATCTTCTGGTAAGTAACAATTCGCTAATGCCTTAATCTTTACATGCTTGTCGATTTTCACTCTCGATGCGTAAAGCAAACGGTAGTAGCCATCTTCCTCTTTTGGTCTTGGTGCACTGAATACCCAATTCCTATCCCCTACTGACTTAAAGTATTTATCTTTAATCCAGCGTTTTCGGCGATTAGAATGGATACGTCGACACCAACGCCAAAGCATCTTCCAGATTCGGTAATCTACATACTTGAATGTCTCACTAGCACAGATCCAACGATGGTAATTACACCACCCTCTGATCATCGGGTTCAACTTGGCAATGATTGCACTCGCTGGAGCCGTTTTGTGACTATCGAGATAATCTTTTATGTTTTTCAAAAAGACTTTCACATTCTTTTTCGCAGGCTTGATTAACATCTTGCCTTTGTATTTCCGAACGTTCTGCCCTAGGAAATCAAACCCATTCTCTATATGTGTGATTAATGTTTTTTCCTTCGACAGTTCTAACCCACGATCCGCCATAAAGGCTTCAACTATTGGCAGTACTTCTTGCTCTAACAACTCTTTCGAGATGCCAGTGATGACGAAGTCGTCAGCATATCGCACATAGTTAACCTTAGTTTTATAACTAGCTTTGGTGTTTTTCTTCCCGAAATGAGATTCCAGCACCGCATCTAGCCCGTCTAAAGCCATATTCGCAAGTACAGGAGAAATAATTCCTCCTTGCGGTGTACCTGCTTCTGTTGGATTCCAACTTCCAGATTCCATAAATCCGGATTTAAGCCACTTCTTGAGTATCACTTTATCCATAGGGATATTAGCGATTAACCAATCGTGACTAATGAAATCAAAACACCCTTTAATATCCCCCTCTAATACCCATTGGGCACTACTCTTGCGACTGAGGTTTACGAAACATTGTTCAATAGCATCAGCACAATTGCGGTGAGGACGAAATCCATAGCTATGTCTGTCCGCTTTGGTTTCCGATACAGGTTCTAGCGCTAACAGGTGCAGTGCCTGCATTGCTCTATCACGCATGGTCGGTATTCCTAGCGGACGTTCTTTACCATTAGATTTAGGAATGTAAACCCTCCTTAACGGCATTGGCTTGTAGCCTTTACTCGTTAGAGATTGAATAGCATCCCATTTCAAAGTTGGTGTATTCCAAAGTACTTTGTCGACACCTGATGTTTTCTTTCCACGGTTTTCGGTTACCCGTTTTACCGCTATCGCTTTGGCAGAAAAAGAGCGTATTAACATGCGCTGTAGCTTTTTAATTTGCCTGTTATCGCCGTGTTTAGTTGCCTTCGCAATCCGTACTTGTAGCTTCTTTACTCTTTGATGGCATAGCTTCCAATTAATGGTTTGCCAGCTATCGTTCGAGTATGAGAATGCAGGTAGACACTGTGCCTTACTCATCTTGCTTTCCTCATGGTGGATCCCCCATGTGGAGTGAAGATAGATCTCCCCTAAGGGTGAAGTATCATTCACCCTTAGGGGGACAAGTATCAACCAGCGAACGAAGTTCGCTAGTCATCCTTCGGCTTTACAAGCCTTCTTACGATTAAAGACCTAATGGAAGTCTGCACTCTTTCGAGTTGAGGCAAAGTCTGAACCTCTATCTTGGCGATTACAGCCAAGCATTCGCTTTATCCATCGCTCCCATACCCACTCATCCAACAGCTCCCCTTACGGGTTACCTGCCTCGAGGGCGAATAATTGGGCTTACCAAGTTCCTGTATTTGTACAATTAGTTACTTAGGTTCTACCTATTCAACGGTGGCACAACAGTAGCGTAATCCCAGATGTAAAAGGAATAACCTGTCCACATACCTTTTGGTCAGAGCGCCTTGCAGTAATCAACCTAGATTGATTGCTACAAACAAAGACATTTCGCTCGTCGCGGCTGACGTTGTTTATCAGTAGTTCACATACGTTAACCTTATAACCAAGCCTAGCCTCTCAATCGGTCGTCATTACCGATATCTGTATTATTTGCTCGCGCAAACGACACACCTTTTCAGGGAGTACATTGTCAGGAAGCTTCGCACCAATCCGTTACCAGATTCGCACTATCCCTAGGCTACTACTTGCTACAAAGTAGGTCTTATCACTCAAACTGTTGTTGAGAGTAAGACAATACAAACACAAGCTTCAGTCAATTGACTGTTGAAGCACCTCTTCTTGTTCTGTCAGTGAGGAGTACTCACTTTCAGCTAAGAAGCCAAGAGCTGCAGTTTATGAGGGCATGCCAAACCATTGGCATGTCGGTCCCATGTCTTTCCTTTTTAAAGGCAGTTTCCTGCGCGTTGGTGCCAAAGATTATTACTTTGAATGCACATCGGCATAGTTAACTAAGAGGCAGCACGCTGCCTCTGACATATTTCCGTTTCGAAGACCCTTTCGGGCATGGAGGTTGGGTGAGAGGAACTCTAGGCAGAGCGTTATCATTACATCCTCGGAGTTGATAACTAGGGCGGTTATATCCAACGATATTTCCGCCCACCTCAGTACATTATCCTGAGGAACAGTCAATGCGACCCTTGTCGCACTACATCATGCCGCCCATGCCACCCATACCGCCCATGCCACCCATATCAGGCATTGCAGGGCCAGAATCTTGTGGCTTATCAGTGATCATCGCTTCTGTTGTGATCATAAGACCAGCAACTGACGCTGCGAACTGAAGTGCAGAGCGAGTTACCTTAGTTGGATCTAGGATACCCATTGCAATCATGTCGCCGTATTCGCCAGTCGCCGCGTTGTAACCGTAGTTACCTTCGCCAGCACGAACGTTGTTAGCAACAACAGATTCTTCATCACCTGCGTTCTTCGTGATTTGACGGATAGGCGCTTCCATTGCACGTAGTGCAACACGGATACCGACGTTTTGCTCTTCGTTGTCGCCTTCAAGGCCAGCAACTTTAGATGCAGCGCGGATAAGTGCAACACCACCACCAGCAACCACACCTTCTTCAACGGCAGCGCGAGTTGCGTGAAGTGCATCTTCAACGCGGTCTTTCTTCTCTTTCATCTCAACTTCAGTTGCAGCGCCCACTTTGATTACTGCAACACCGCCAGCTAGCTTAGCTACGCGCTCTTGAAGTTTCTCTTTGTCGTAGTCAGACGTTGCATCTTCGATTTGTTGACGGATTTGAGAAACACGACCTTGGATCATTGTTTCTTCGCCCGCGCCATCGATGATGGTTGAGTTTTCTTTAGTGATAGTTACACGCTTAGCTTGACCTAGGTCTTCTAGCGTTACTTTCTCTAGGTCTAGGCCGATCTCTTCAGAGATAACCGTACCGCCAGTTAGGATAGCGATGTCTTGCAGCATAGACTTACGACGGTCACCGAAACCAGGCGCTTTAACAGCAGCCACTTTAACGATGCCACGCATGTTGTTCACAACTAGAGTTGCTAGCGCTTCGCCTTCTACATCTTCAGCGATGATAAGAAGTGGACGAGATGCCTTAGCAACCGCTTCTAGAGTCGGAAGAAGTTCACGGATGTTCGAAACTTTCTTGTCGATAAGAAGAATGAATGGGCTTTCTAGATCAACAGAACCCGCTTCTTGGTTGTTGATGAAGTAAGGAGATAGGTAACCACGGTCGAACTGCATACCTTCAACTACGTCTAGCTCGTCTTGTAGAGCCTGACCTTCTTCAACCGTGATTACGCCATCACGACCTACTTTTTCCATCGCTTCAGCAATGATGTTACCTACTGTCGAATCAGAGTTCGCAGAGATAGTACCTACTTGCGCGATAGCTTTTGTATCTGCGCATGGAACAGAAAGGCCTTTTAGCTCTTCAACTGCAGCGATAACTGCTTTGTCGATACCGCGCTTAAGATCCATTGGATTCATGCCAGCAGCAACGGCTTTTAAGCCTTCAGTGATGATTGCTTGAGCAAGAACTGTTGCTGTAGTCGTACCGTCACCCGCCGCGTCATTCGCCTGCGAAGCCACTTCTTTAACCATTTGCGCGCCCATGTTTTGGAACTTGTCTTCAAGTTCGATTTCACGTGCAACTGAAACACCATCTTTAGTGATCGTTGGTGCGCCAAATGATTTGTCTAGAACAACGTTACGGCCTTTAGGACCTAGCGTTACTTTTACTGCGTCAGCCAGAACGTTTACACCTTCTAGCATTTTAATACGTGCGTCATTACCAAATTTAACGTCTTTAGCAGCCATCTTAATTTCCTTTCAAATTCTTTGTTTCGGGGCGTCTCAGCGTTATCGCGTCATTCTGAACAGTGAGGGACGAACGTGATTCAGAATCTACTCAAATCGCACTCTGTTTAGATTCCAGATAATTCGTTCCTCATTTCTGGAATGACGATATGAATCATCCAATACTGGCTCTGATAACTTTTACTGAGAGTTAAATGAAAAATAGATTACTCGACGATCGCCATGATGTCGTTTTCAGACATAATCAGAACTTCTTTGCCGTCGATTTTTTCAGTTTTCGTGCCGTAACCTTCAGCAAAGATAACGGTATCGCCAACTTTTACGTCCAACGGTTGCACTGAACCGTTTTCTAGAATGCGGCCTTTGCCAACAGCTAGAATGATACCGCGAGTCGATTTTTCTGCGGCAGAACCAGTTAGAACGATGCCACCAGCAGATTTAGATTCAACTTCTTGGCGCTCAACGATAACTCGGTCATGTAGAGGACGGATATTCATCGGTCTTATCTCCTGATAATTTCCATTTAAATTTTGATAGTTGCCACGATTAGCGTGGGTCAAACAATATGTTGGGGACAATGTGATGAATCCCAAGGGGGGAACGGAAAAATTGTGAGCTAAAGTGCAGATTCTCACCCCTCATCTTTCCCTGCTTTTCGTTTACTCGTATCCCGCATCTGTTTATCCTACGCTTTTGGTTTCTATCGGCGTTTTGCATGCAAGATAAGCACGGGCTATTAACTGCCCCAATTGAGAGTACATTGCGTACCATGACCATACCGACCATATTCGGTATGGTGGCGATCTTGATGTTTAACCTCGTCGATACTTTCTTCATCTCATTGCTTGGCACCCAAGCCTTAGCCGCGGTGAGTTTTACCTTTCCAGTCACCTTTGCCATCAACTGCATCACCATGGGGATTGGTATTGGCTTATCGACATGTATCGGTCGATTACTTGGCCAAGGCAGCGCACAAAATGCAGCACGCTTTACCTGTCATGGCTTATTGCTGGCTCTGCTTCTGGTCGGCTGCGCGTCTACATTAGGTATTATCGCCTTAGAACCTATGTTTACCCTGCTAGGAGCAAAGCAAGAGTTGTTGCCGCTGATATCGGAATACATGTCGGTGTGGTATCTCGCGATCCCATTGTTGGTCATCCCCATGGCAGGCAACAGCGCCATTCGTGCCAGCGGCGATACTAAAACACCCGCCAAGATTATGCTACTGGCTGGCCTTATCAATGGCGTTTTAGATCCGCTACTTATCTTCGGGTATGGGCCTTTCCCTGAACTGGGGATTCAAGGCGCTGCGATTGCCAGTGGTTTCAGTTGGTTTGGTGCTTTGTGTGGCTCACTCTACGTATTGATGGTGCGAGAAAAACTGCTTGCGCCGCCTAAGCTGACAAACATCGTCAGTGACTGGCGACAGATCTTAAAAATAGGCACCCCAGCGGCTTTGTCTAACGCTCTGAACCCACTTGCCGGCGCTATCATCATGATGATGCTGGCCAAACAAGGGACTGAAGCCGTGGCGGCGTATGGCGCTGCCCAGCGTATTGAATCGATTCTAATCATTGTGTTGATGTCTCTTACTTCGGCGCTTACGCCTTTCATGGCGCAGAACTTTGGCGCAAACAACCCACAACGCAGTTTTAAGGCACTGTTTCTGAGTATGCGTTTTGCTGTGATGTTCCAAGGTTTGATTTTCTTAATGATGGTGCCGTTGAGCATTCCTTTGGCTGCCCTGTTCTCTCAAGAAGAATCCGTCCGAGGCATATTGTGGCATTACCTGTTAGTCGTGCCCTTTAGCTATGGATTCCAAGGCATTGTGATGATGCTGATCAGTGGGATGAATGCCATGCATCAACCACTCAAAGCCTTTCAATGGAGCTTCATGCGTTTGTTTGTCTTTACCTTGCCATTCGCTTGGATAGGCAGCCAAATTGATGGTGTCGAAGGGCTGTTTATAGGCTTAGCCTTGGGGAACATTGTCGGCGGTATTTCAGGGTACTTGTTTGCGCTTCGTGTAAGGGGTAAAGCAGATGCGGGATACGAGTAAACGGGATGCGAAAAGATATAAGAGCAGATGCGAGTAACCGGGATGCGAAAAGATTTAAGAGCTTAAGAGCAGTTACGAGATTCGAAGAGCTTGAGAGCAGAAAAAGACTAAAAAAAGGAAGATGACATGGAAGACACCACTTACAAAATGTTCTATGACGCACCAATTGGCAAGATGATCATTGTTAGCAATGGTGTGTCGCTTATTGAAATTGACCATGTAAATCACGAAGAGCTAATGATTAGCAATCCAGATGACCTTTGCCAACTGGCAGCGAAACAGTTAGATGAGTACTTCGCAGGTCATCGAATAGAATTCGATTTGCCATTAAGAGCGATAAAAGGCACTGACTTTCAAAAATCCGCTTGGCAGGCTTTAACAACCATTCCTTATGGCAAAACCATAAGTTACGGTGAGCAAGCAAAGAGAATGGACAACCCAAAAGCCGTAAGAGCAGTGGGTGGTGCGAACGGCAGAAACCCATTTAGTATTGTTGTGCCTTGCCATAGAGTCATCGGCGCGAATGGAACATTAACCGGCTACACCGGCGGTATGAATCGCAAAGAGTGGTTGTTAGATTTTGAGCGTTCGATCTTAAATAAAAAGAAGTAAACCTTATCTCACTAGATCAATAATATAAAATTTCGCCATCAAGAAGCGCCATTATCACCAGACAACATATAGTCTATATTTAAAATTTCATACAAAGAGGTGATGGTAATGTCCACTGATACGATTGAATCTTATGAAGATCGAAAGCGTAGAGATGGAGCTATAGCGCTAATGAAACTATTATCGTTTTCTATTGATGATAAAAAACATGACCGAGTCAATTCAGGTACTCAGATTCGAGATAAACTGGCAAAACGTAAACAATCGGTTCAAGAATCAACATCACCGTTACGCTGATAATAATACGTTCGGTTACTTTAGTTTAATCCCATAAGTGTCAATATGGGCAAGTAGCTCATTCGATGTAATTCTATGTTTAACGAGCAAGTCAACCTTGAACGGAAGTGACGATTGTTCTAAACGATCTTGCAAGCCTGCGACGACACTTAACGAAATCCCATGCCCCTCGATAACAATATCGATGTCGGAGTTATCTTTATAAGTTCCAAGGGCTCTAGAACCGAATACCCAGGCATGAATGACTGCGGCATGACTCAAAACAATATCCTCAATCAACTGATACTGATGAGGCTTAAGGCCGACCGAGTCTGGTTTAACCAAATAACTATCGATCACATTTAACCTCTTGTTCGCATTGACCCTCTTGATCACATTTAAGCTTTAAATAGAGTGTGACTTGCCCTATCACTGGTGAAAATGACTCTAAGATCAGTGACTGAGCTTCAAGGACATTTTCCTCATCATAGGTGTGGGACAATAAATTTCGTTTTATGAGTGCTTCAAGCATAATCTCACACTGCTCCGAAGATAGGTGCTTAGCTTCTAAGGCTGTACGAAAAACGCTCCTCGGCGAAGCCACATCAAACCCTTCAAACTCAAGTAAGTCTTTAAGAGTCTTCCATGTAAGCTCAAAAGAAAATTCAAAGGTTTGTACTAACCCGGCTAGCTCTAACTCATTGTAGCTATCTTGTGAGCACGCTCTCTCAAGCCTTTGCTGCGCTTTCATTAAGTTTTGCAGTCGTTGCTTCCAACGGTATGGGTTTGAGTTCATATAAACAACCTAGAGGTAAGGTAAAAGACAAGTATAGTATGAGCCTTAAGCTACCTAATCATTCAAGAAATGTCACTCTTTCGATATTCATCAAGACCGTTCTTTTCGTCTTTTGTTTAAGGTCGTGCCCTTATGTTCTCCCCTGCATGTTTTTCTTACCCAATACCTGTCCTTAAGCTCTCGCTACTCGCTTACCCGCATCCCACATCCCGCATCCCGTATCTGCTCTTAAGCTCTTCTAATCCCGTATACTCGTATCTCGCATCTATAAAAAAGCCCGCACTTTGAAGTGCGGGCTTTCAGAATCGTTAAAGCTCAACGTGAACCGCTGAGCCAAACAACTATTTAACGACTAACTATTTAACGATCACGTCACCTGACATTTCAGCCGGGATTGCGATACCAGATAGAGAAAGCATCGTTGGTGCTAAGTCAGACAGCTTACCGCCTTCTTTGAACTCAACGTCTTTGCTGCCCACGTAGATAAGTGGCACTGGTAGGTTCGTGTGCGCAGTGTGGATGCCGCCCGTTTCTGGGTTTACCATCATTTCCGCGTTACCGTGGTCAGCGGTGATAAGCAGTTGGCCGTCCGCTTCTTTGATTGCTTCAACCACTTTACCCAGACATTCGTCTAGCGACTCTACGGCTTTAACTGCTGCGTCGTAAACGCCAGTGTGGCCAACCATGTCACAGTTAGGGAAGTTACAAACGATAGCGTCGTATTTGCCGCCTTTGATTGCTGCAACAAGCTTTTCAGTTAGCTCTGGAGCGCTCATTTCTGGTTGTAGGTCGTACGTTGCTACTTTTGGAGAAGCAACAAGCTGACGCTCTTCGCCTTCAAACTCGTCTTCTTTACCGCCATTGAAGAAGAACGTCACGTGCGCGTATTTCTCTGTTTCAGAGATACGTAGCTGCGTTTTGCCTTCTTTAGATAGCCATTCGCCATACGTGTTCTCTAGAGAAGCCGGTGGGAATGCACAAAGAAGTGGGATGTCTGCAGCGTATTGAGTCAGCATCACGAAATCGATCGCTGGGAATACGTTACGCTCAAAACCTTCGAAGTTAGGCACGAACGCACGTGTGATTTCACGAGCACGGTCAGCACGGTAGTTCATGAAGATAACCGCATCGCCATCAACGATAGCTGCTGATTCTTCGCCTTCCGCTTTGATTTCAGTCGCTTTTACAAACTCATCGTTTTCATCACGAGCGTAAGCTGCTTCTAGGCCAGCAACCGCTGTATCAAACGTGAATTCACCTTTCGCTTCGGTAAGCAGGTCGTAAGATTCTTGAACGCGATCCCAGTTGTTATCACGGTCCATTGCGTAGTAGCGACCAATAAGCGAAGCCACACGGCCTTTGCCTAGTTTAGCGAATAGATCTTGGAAACGCGCTAATGTGTTTTCTGCGCTACGTGGCGGCGTATCACGGCCGTCTAGGAATGCATGCAGGTAGATTTTCTCTGCGCCACGCTCTGCTGCCATTTCAACCGCTGCGTAGATGTGATCTTCATGAGAGTGAACGCCACCTGGAGACATAAGGCCCATGATGTGAACCGCTTTCTCAGCTTTCACCGCTTTATCAATAGCGTTAACTAGCGTTTCAGTTTGGCCGAACTCACCATCTGAAATTGACTTAGTAATACGAGTAAGATCTTGGTATACCACGCGACCCGCACCAATGTTGGTGTGACCCACTTCAGAGTTACCCATTTGGCCATCAGGTAGGCCTACATCTAAGCCAGAAGCCGAGATTAGCGTGTTAGGTTGGTTAGCAATAAGACCGTCTAAAACTGGAGTCTTAGCGTTCGCGATAGCGTTGTCTTGGTTGTCTTCACGGTAACCGTAACCGTCAAGGATCACTAGAGCCATTGGCTTCTTAGCTGACATAGGACTGACCTCGTTCAATTCAAAATAAATCGGTATAAAAACAAATTAGCGTAATTTTACTACAGTTTACAGTCAAAACTGTAGTGGAAGATCAAGAAAGGGCGCAGGTAGGATGATCGAATGTGAAAAAAAGCGTCATTTTGTGTTTAAGGGGCGCATAAACCTTGAGCAACAGTATTTAGGGAAATATCGCTGTCGTCATTCTGTAATAACACTGAGTTACATACTAAAACCCAATATCACACTCAAAAAACAACGAACAAAACATACTCAACTGAGTGTACACATTGATGGTTTTAACGTAAGATACACGCAAATAAAATTATCATAAAAACTGGCTAGAGTTCATTATGTTATTAGAGCTATCATTTGTTGGCTTCTTCTCCTTTTCCTCACTCTTTTTGATGAGAAAAGTGGCAAAATCCATTGGCTTAGTGGATAAACCGAGTGAGAGAAAGTTACACACTGGTGCGATCCCATTGGTAGGTGGTATAGCGATCAGCTTAACCATTGGCCAATTCATCGTTACCCATCCAGACGTCATCCCGCATAGCCCACTCTTTTTAGCTTCTGTTATTGCTCTTATTATTATCGGGGCGCTTGATGACAAATTCGACATTAGCTTCAAAATACGACTGGTGGTGCAAGCAATTCTCTCCCTCGGCATGATGTATTTCGCCGACATTCGATTAGATAACATTGGTAACCTGTTTGGTACTGGCGACCTGCATTTAGGCTTCCTGAGCCCTGTAGTAACCATACTCGCAGTGATTGGCGCGATTAACGCGTTCAATATGGTCGACGGCATTGATGGATTGTTAGGTGGGCTTGCTATTGTAACTTTTGGCGGTATCGCCGTTTTACTTCAAGTCGACAGCCAACATGGCTTAGCGTATTTATGCGTGGTGTTCATTGTCGCAACCATTCCTTATATCATGATGAATCTTGGTATTCTTGGGCGAGAGCGTAAGGTCTTTATGGGCGACGCTGGCAGCATGATGATTGGCTTTACTGTGATTTGGTTACTGCTGGGCGCAAGCCAAGATCCATCAGAAGCTATGATGCGACCGATTACTGCACTGTGGTTAATTGCTGTTCCGCTGATGGACATGGCTGCCATCATGTTCAGACGCGTACGCCGCGGTGACTCCCCTTTCAAGCCCGACCGTGAACACCTACACCACATCTTCCAACGCCTTGGTTTTACATCGCGTCAAACGCTCGCCATCATTTGTGCCATCGCAAGTAGCTTTGCTGGCTTCGGTATCTACGGAGAGTTCCTAGCGATCGCAGAATCGACCATGTTCATCCTGTTTATGATGTGTTTTATTTCTTACACCGTAGCCATGAGCTATGTTTGGCGTATTACCAGCTGGATTAGAAGTTGGCGCAACCTTCCAGAAAAAGTGTACTAGTGATTAGAAGTGTATTAATGGCTTAGGTTTTCAAGTGAAGATGATTAAGAGCAAAAGCACTCAAGTCTAAAACTTCTCAAGCTAAACGCAAAAGAGCCCAATCTCGATATAAGATTGGGCTCTTTTTCTATATTTGTCTTAGTTTGAGCTATTGTAACTTAACTGCTTTAACTCTCTAATTTACCCAGCTAAGCACTGCGATAGTAGACTTGTCCGTTAACGACACATCAAACTATTTCGCTTCTAACTTCTTCCATTTTCTTACAATCTTCGCCATTTTAAACGAGTGTGTCATCGCGTAGGTGTGGAGGAAGAAACACACAACAATGATGTAGAACATAATGTATTCTGGTACTTGGAAGTATTCGCCTAGTAACCCGAGCGTTGAGTACACCAATTGCACCAAGCAGATCACCACTAAAGATTCACGAGGCGTAAAACCGATGCGTTGCATGATGTGGTGAAAATGCTCGCGATCCGGTTTAAACGGAGAATGCCCCTTACGAATACGACGGATCATAATGGCCATCATATCAATCAAAGGCACCGCAATTAACCACAATGCCGTCACCGGACGAATCGTATAGTGGCCGTGTTCAGGCTGTGTTCCTCGGATTAAAATCCAGATCACGAGAAAGCCGATCATCATGCTACCGGCATCGCCCATAAACACTTTACGTAGTTTGCCAAAATACCCCAAATTAAACAGCACGAAGGGAAGTAAGATAACCACCATCACTGCCATAAAGAAGGTATAAAACTCAAGGCCATGGGCATAGAACAGCATACCTAACGAGGCAAACACCACTATGCTTAAACCACCCAATAGCCCGTCAATACCATCAACCATGTTAAAAGCGTTAATTGCACCGATCACAGCTAATATGGTAACAACATAATCGATGGCAACCGGAAAGTCCCAAACACCAAACCCAAACGCATTACCAACATGAGAAAGCGTTAGCCCGGTATAATGCATTACGATCAGCGTCAAGACAGCTTGCACACCCATGCGAAGTTTAAAACTGATATCGAAGCGATCATCTGCCACACCGATCAGCACCAGTATCGTTAAGCACGTGGCGATTACCTCTATGTTATTGATTTCTGACGCACTCACGTAGAAGAAGTACAACAAGGTAATACAAAGGGAAATACCGCCCACCAAAGGAACCACACCCTCATGATGTTTTCTAGCATTGGGTTTATCAACTAAGCCAATGGCATAGCCCACTTTGCGCATGCAGTACAACACCGCCAACGAAAGGAAGAAGAACAGAGAAAGTTCGACAAAGTATTCAAACAGTGACATTGGTTCAAGCCTTGGGGAGAGGAGAGGAGCTATGAGATTATGAATCAAATTGAACACATAAAGTCTAAAGGTGTCTCAACCCAATATTAAGTTGAGACTATTACCCTCTTTAGCCAACATGCTTTTCAAAAACAGAGACCATATCCGCCGCCATAATATCTCGGCTAAACTTAGGGGCAGCTTCTATACTGCTGGTTCGTACTTGCTGGTACAGTTCTCGGTCTTCATGTAGTTTTAAGATTGCAGCAGTAATTTGATCTACACTTTCACTTTCGACTACCAGACCTGAATTTGTCTCTCGAATAATAGCGGTGGCTTCCCCCTCTGGCACGCTCATTATTGTTGGGATCCCCATACCCATGCACTCGAAAATTTTAGAAGGGATAACAGTTTTAAAGAGATCGCTATTAACTAAGGGAACCAATGAAACGTCGCAAAGAGACCATAACTTGGGCATCATCTCTTTTGGTTGTCTATCAATTAATACTACATTTTTAAGTTGTTTATTTTCGACAAGATCAATAACCTTTTGTCTTGCTGCACCACCACCTGCAAATACAACCCGAATATCATCATTGTTTTGCAACCGTTCAGCTACATCCACAATATATTCTAGGCCATGCGCCATACCGTGAGTACCAATGTAACCGGCTACAAACTTACCTTCCAAGCCATATTGTTGCGCTAAACCAGCATCTTTGGATAAAGAAGGTCCATACTTAGTCAGATCAACGCCATTTAAAACAACCTCTATTTTTTCTCCATCCACGCCACGTTCAATCAACTCCTTTTTAAAGGCATGGGTTACCGAAACTATGGAATCGGCTCTTCGATATAAAAACATCTCTATTCTTTCTAGAATACGAATAGCAAAGCTGTCCTTCATAGCACCAACCGCTGTAATTGAGGCTGGCCATATATCGCGTAGCTCAAAAACAAACGGCTTTCTACGAATTGCTGATAACGCCCAACCGGCGCAAGCACAGAAGAACTGAGGTGAAGTCGCTACGATGACATCCGGTTTTTTCTGAACCAACCCTGCGATAAAGCCCGTTACCATGAATGACATGTAATCCAGAATACGTTTTACAAAACCTTCATTTGCAGTAATGAACGTTTTTACACGAACGACATTTATGCCATCGAGATTATGAGTTTGATACCAGCGGTTTTTAAACCCATCAAATACCTTACCTTCAGGAAAGTTCGGTGCGCACGTAATCACCGTAACTTTATGACCCGCTTTCACCCAACGGATAGCATGTTCATAAGTTCTGGTTGCTGGCGCATTACCTTCTGGCGGAAAATTATCAGTAAGAAAAAGAATATGCATTGCTACGCTCGCTTTAGAACAAAGTTGACTTCATTCTGCTTAAAATTTAATACCAGCTTTTTATTAGCTATCGATAAGCCAAATTCAGGATGCCATGTCGTCTCAAGTATCTTAATGCCAGCACCTTCAGCGTTAACCGTGTATTTAGTACCGTTCGGCAAATGGAGTCTAACTTGACTACAGTTATTTACCCCTTCCACTCTAACATCAGGATGGAGGTGATAGTGGGCTTCTGCGTGGTTATACGTACCCGTTAGGTTATCAATAATAAGTAAGTCACCTTCCGTTAGCTCCCACTTTCTAGTGTGCGTCACCTTTCCAGGCAAACGCATGTAACCATCATGAGAACATTCAACACGAATGCGACCTTCACTCTCTATGATGACTGGTTTGCTAGGATATGCACGTCTTGCTACGCGAAATCCACTCCAGACTTCAGATGAATCAATACCATCAACTAACACTGTGTTATGAACTTCAGTTTTACGCTGCCTTAGTCTTTCTTCGCTTAGCCCATAAACCGATGCTCCACTGTTTACAAATACTCGGTGGTTATCAATACTCAATTCAAATGAAAGTGTATCGGCATGAGCATGACCGGGGATGTAATCAGGTCCTACTTTTGCGACATCAATGATTAGCTTGTTAACTTGGTCTTTAACCACCACATAACCACTTTCCTTTAGATGGTTAACTTGATTTTTATTGCTGGTAGGAAGCTTTATCCCGATCGCTTCGGCATAGCGTCGCAAATCGGATAGCTTGGGAGCGATACCCATTGCAGAGTCATTAAAAAAGGAGACGTCACCATCGGGATGTTGCATTTGTTCAGACCATGACACCATTTTTCCAATGAGTTCATACCAGTATTGACTGGTCACTTTAGGAATCTTGTGTGTATAGACAAGGCTTAACTGATACAAATCAAGCATATCGGCAAGGATGGTGTTGTGATACATAGGCGTTAGTTCAAAATTACCGCCATCATCAAGAATTTGCTCTGGGATTTCTTCATTTAAAATACCTAAGCCACGCTTTAGCCATCCATCTGCTAATTCTCCCTCAAAATAACAACCGGAAAACAACAAAGCTTTTGCGTTTGCAAATAAGTGGTTGCCAAGTAAGTGGTATTCTAATTGCTGTTCTAAGGCTTGTACCTGCAATGATAAGCTAGCCAGCCATTCTTCTCTTGGTTCATTACCAGACAAGAACCATTTGATCCAATTTACCGATCTGAGTGAAATGGTATAAGGCTCCCACCCATTCCCGATCATCTTCGGGTTTTGTTCTATCCAAGTTTTAACTAAGCTATGATGAATGTCACTCCTGCCTTCCCACCCAGATTGATTTAAATCATCGAAGTAATGCAAATTATAAAGCCAAAGTTTAGCTTTTGTTGAGTCGTTCCAATCGCTAACCGTATCTACGACATTCAAAAACTTAAACTGACCATTGCCTTCATAGCATGAATTTAATACCGGAAATGTTTGCCAACCTGCTGTCGATACGTCGTTTAAGGTTACTTCTGGTTTTGTAAATTTAACCTTCGTGAACCGTCGTGAGATACGGTTACTGAATTGAATGGGCTTTAAGTACTTGAGAGTGTGGTAAAGCTTTAAGATTTTATTCATATCCAAAAAAGGGGCCTTAGCCCCTTATTACCCTTTACTGGTGATTTACTTTCTAAGTTGTTCTGCCACTTGACATGAAACCCTCGCAACTTCAATTATTTCATCAAAGCTAATCGGTGATGCAATGCCTTGTTTGATACTATCAACAAATGCCTTAGAACAATCATTTTGCCCTTTGTCTTGGCTCGACAATTTCATTTTACTAAACCCTTTCCAACCAAAACCAACCAGTTTTCTGAAGTTATCAAGTTGTAGGACTGCGTCATTGGCGAACACTTCAATGCGCTCTTTCGGAAAGTCTTTACCACCATTAGCAAAATAATGAATAGTACCGATTGAACCATCTTCAAATGACAGTGTGATACTCGCTTTGTCTTCACGAATAGCAACGCCAGGCGCATCACCCATGCACATGGCATTAAAGCCTGTAATTTTACACCCAGCTAAATGACGCATTAAGTCAATATAATGACATGCTTCACCGATAATTCGCCCACCACCTACTGTAGGATCTTGGGTCCAATGATCAGAAGGGATATCACCAGCGTTCATTGTCATGATGAACGTTTTAGGGCCTTTAACAGAAGACAAGAGCGCTTTCATTTTGACAACATGTGGCGCGAAACGTCGATTATAGCCAACCATGACTTTAGGTTTAGTTTGGCTTTCATTAAAGGCGTTTTCAATAAGGTCGACTTCAGACTCAGCAAGCGCTAAAGGCTTCTCGACAAACACGTGCTTTTCAGCGGTAATAGCATCAATAGTTTGTTGAGCATGCAGATTGTGCTGCGTTGCAATAACAACTGTATCGATAGCTTTATCAGCTAACACATCCGTATAGTCTGTTGACGCTTTAGCAAAACCTTGCTTTTTCCCATGATGAACAGCGCTCATACCAGCACTAGTTACAACAGTATTTAAGCTTGCACCTGCATTTTTAAAAGCGGGCATCAAAACACGTGACGCATAATTCCCTGCACCGATGAATGCGCAAGACGCGGAAGATGGCGATGAAGCAATTTCAGAATTTAAAGTGACAGAGCGAGCAGTTAACACTGCAGTGTCGTTATTTGGATAATCGAGAACAATACCTAACGATGATTTGTCGTCTAGGCATTTGTATGCTTCTAGCGCGTCGTCGATCGCATATCGGTGGGTAATAAGCGGTTTAACATCCAGAGCTCCAGAAGCCATCATATCCAAAACAGCTTCGAAGTTTCGCTGTTCTGTCCAGCGAACGAAACCAACAGGATAATCGTTCCCTTTGTCTTCGTATTCAGTATCATAACGACCTGGGCCATAAGAACAAGACACTTGGAATGTAAGCTCTTTAGCAAAGAAATCGGCGCGAGAAATCTCTTGCCCAATAACACCGACAAGCACAATGCGGCCACGTTGACGACACATTGTTGCAGCTTGGCTTAATGGTTCACTACTTTTTGTTGAAGCGGTAATGATAACGCCATCAACACCACGACCACGGGAAAATGCTTCAGCCGCCTTAATTGCATCTTCGCCTTTAGACAAATCCACTGTTTCAGCACCAAGTTGTCGTGCTAACTCACATTTAGATGAATCAAAATCAATACCTAGTACGCGACAACCATTTGCTCGAAGTAATTGAACTGTAATCAGTCCAATTAACCCAAGACCGGTAACAACTACGCATTCACCCAGTGTCGGATTAATAAGGCGAACACCTTGTAGACCTATAGCACCTAAAACCGTAAACGCTGCTGATTCATCGTCAACATTATCTGGAACCTTAGCACATAAGTTTCTAGGAACTCGGACTACTTCAGCATGATTACCATTAGAAACTACACGCGTACCCACGTCAAAGCTTGTCCCTGCGTTATCAAGAACGGTTCCTACATTGCAGTAACCTAGAGGAAGGGGCTGATCAAGCTTCGACCGCACCGCATCTACCGTCGGCATCAAACCATCAGTTTTGATTTTACCCAATACCATTTTAACTTTGTCGGGTTGTTGACGTGCTTTGTCGATAAAATTAGCTTTGCCAAAGTCAATTAGCATACGCTCCGTACCAGCTGAAACTAAACTTTTGCTTGTTTCGATCAACAAGTAATTCAACTTTGATTGCGGACATGGTACGTCAACCAAAGAAGTCTCACCATTACTAATATTTTGTAAGATTTGTTTCATAAAAAAACCTGCAATAACTAAAATTTTGACATAATGTATTTTCTGAAAACTTGAGTATTACGTTCAAAGAAGTAATAAAAAATCAAAGAAATAAATATAGAAGAAAATACAACGATTAATAGATTAAAAATACTCCAATACGTTATCGAGTTAAACTTTACAGGATATAAAACATTGGACAAATAAAAGAAAAATGGATAGTGAATTAGGTACAAAGTATATGAAAATGACGCTAGTCTAGTTCCGATTTTTTCTAAATAGATAGAGAACCCATTTACAGGAATAGATGAAGAAGAAAAAGCAATAAATAAAGAAAAAGATAGCGACAAAAAAATCTCAATTAATGGATAATAATCAAATCCGGCTTTCCCTCTTAAGAGTAAACTAGCGGTGATACAAGTGAAAAGAGACAAAGCGACTAGGGGACCATTCAACTTCATATCGCGAAAATACACGTAAGATATAACCCCTCCACCCCAAGCAATGACGTATTGTAGCTTAAGATTAGATATGATAAATAGCGAAAAAATTAGCAAAAAAAACAGTAACAACCTAAAATTAAAACTACTAATAATGATGAGTGTAGCGAATAAACCAATAGCCATATAAAACCACCACTCATAAGCAAGACTCCAGAGAGGTCCATTATTAATATAAACATCAGAGAAAGAACCCTGGAGCATAAGAAAATTACTAAAAACATTTAGAAACATAAATTCATTTAAAGTAAAATACATTGCGACCAAAGAAAAAACCAATGCTGGGAAAAGTGGAAGATATATCCTTGTAAATCGGTCGACAAAGTACTTTCGAGCATTAAAGGTTTTATTCTTCATGTCAACAATAAGTCGCCCACCAACAAAATACCCACTCATAACAAAAAAAATCAATACAGCTTCATGGCCTAACCGGGTAATAACAAAAAATATAAAGCTAAAAATATTTTTTGAGTCAAGACCAACGCTTCCCCAATCAACAAATAAGAACCCTCTAGCATGTGTAATAACAACAATAAATGCAGCCAAAAACCTTAGCCAATCCAACCAGTAGTGTTTTTCTAGTTTAACCATCATTAATTCCAGTGATTAAATGTTCAAGCTTTGACCATTCATGCTCAAATATCTTAGAGTCAATATAAATATTTGAATTAGAAGCCTCAAATTTAACATTACTTACAGCGTTAAAATCTATCAGTCGAATAGAACTTGAGATTCCAAGTGTATCTACAAAGTAATTAGAATAATTAGCCTTCTGCACATAGCAAGCTTTGTTAAAACTAATAAATTCAAAAATAGGCAAACCAATTGTTTCCACTTTAGATGGGAAAAGCATAATATCGCAGTGATTGTAAAGTGTAAATAGTTGATCTTTTGATAACAATCCAATAAAAAATATCTTATCACTAAAGAAATCGATTGGTTTATCCGATGTAACAACAACTCTCAATCCTTGATTGTAATAGTAATCGATATTATCAAGTATTGCTTTAAAGTTCTTATGCTCAGCTTTTGTGTCATAGTACGGGATTATAGCCATACTATTGTCACCTTTAAAATCTATAAGCTCTTCGTTTAAAACTGATTCATCTTTAACATAACTTGTATCGATACCGGGCCAAACAGTGTGTACACGGTCATCCTTAATGGAAAAAAAATCAACAAATTTTTTTTTAACTAAATCGGTCTGAACAATAAAATAACTATTTTTCTGAAAACGTATACAGAACCTATATAATAAAGTTTTTAACTCAACTTTATTGAACACTTTACATTGGTGAAAATAAGTTATCCTTTTCGCTTTTGTAAAAAATGCATTTATATTAGAAAAAGAAACTATTTTTGTAGCTTTATAAAAGTACGAAATAAATCCAATAGTAAAAATAGAAAAAAAGAACGCTTCAAAGCCGGACTTGGAAATCATTTTAAGATTAACATTACTGTTTAAATTAATGCTCTCGGACCACTTTGGAGCATAAACCACATAATCATTATCTCTATCCAGGTTAATGAATTTTAAATATGATTCTGCAATTGTTCTCGCCCCACCTTCTTTAGCAGAAACCATGTTAACTATTATCAAACCCAACCTCTCGATATATAATTTCGCACCCTACGGACGGATGAATAGATCTTATAGCTTGCTGTGCAATAACATCTTTATCTAAACTTATACATTTTTCAATTGCATCATCAAACTCACTTACAGAAATTTCATTTAGAACACACCCAAAATTAGAGTTTGATCTTAGTAAAGAACTAGCACCTGTTTTTTCTGAACATATAACAGGTACACCGTACAATAAAGACTCGTTTACAACAGCTCCCCAACCCTCATCGCCATCATTAATAAGAGCTAAAATTGATGCATTTTGAAAAACATCAGCTATTTTCGAATTTGATATCATGCCCATCATATGAACTCGCTCTTTGAGGTTTAGAGTCTTAACCCTTTCAATAATCTCTTCAGCTAAATAACCATCACCGTAAATATTAAGGTTTACGTCCCATCTAGACTTACTTATTAAATCAATTAATTTAATAACGCCCTTACCTTTTACCAACCTACCAAGGAAAACTATAGAAATAACGTGACTATCTAGCACTTCAACTTTAGGAACAATCTTTTGGGGGATTTTTGTATAGTATTTAAAAGGAACAATTTTATTGCTGTCAATACCAAGTGAACGAAACCACTTTTCACCTTTGTCTCCAATAGCAAAGACTTTACTTATATTTCTCTTATACAGAGTTGCATAGAAGAAATTTTTAATCCATCGAGGAACTAAAGTAAGAGGTTCAGAACTTCCTCCCTCAGAGTATATATATACTTTAGTTTTATTTTTCCTAGCTAATTTCATTAAAAATCTAGTATTGGTACAGATACAGAGACCACTAATTATATTAAAAGGTGTTGACAAAAAAATAACAGTGAGTTGATCAAACGTAACATTACTCATCACTTTGATTCTCTCATCTAACTTTTCATCTCCCCAACCAGAAGTTTCATGTCTATCGCTTTCGTTCAAAATAACAATTGTAACATCAGCACCTTTATTTACGATCTCATTCAACATTGGGACCTGATGCGGGCTAATGATAGGCTGGTAAAATATTATCTCTTTCAAAATTCACTCTCAAAAATTTTATTATTACCCGTTATAGAAGATCCTATAAGAAGATAAAAAAACAATGATATTGGATTTCCTACGCCGAGTAAGTACGCTTCCGATATAGAAAGAAAAAAAATTGAAGCTAATACCATTTTATCTTTTATTCTTTTTTGCTTTAGATATAAAAAGAACAATAAAAGTATAAAAACTAACGTTCCCAAAATACCACTCGAAGAAAGTAAACTTACATAAGTACTTTCAGATAAAACAATAAAATTACTATGGTCTCCATCACCAAAACCTAAACCAAAAAAAGGAGAATAGAAGAATGCAGATAACTGGGAAAGGAATGATTCAATTCTATTATCTAACGTCAGCTCTCTATAGGAAAAACCGATATCAAGAAAGACAATAAGAAAAACACATAAGCATAGGAATGTAACTAAAAATGCAACTTTCTTAACACTAATGAAATATCCGTAATAATATAGAAACAGAAATGAAGATAACACCAATGTAACCAAACCACCTCTACTCTGTGTAAAAATAATACAGAAAAAAAATAAGACGCAAAAGGAAACATACTTAATTTTCTTTTGTTCTTGAGCTAAACAAGCATAATAAACCAATGCAATAGCTGAGATACCTGACATCAAATTGGGATTATTGAAAAATCCACTATATCTATGACCAATAGGCGTTATACCAACACTAGAAGTTAACACACTAATTAAAATCATAATGAAAATTGAGCTTACAAATATATCTACGATATTTATACCTGAACCATAATTACTTAGTATCAGGCCAATCAGCCGGCCAAAAAACAAGCAAAAAATAATTAGCGCTATTTTCCCGAAGGTGCCCATAGGATCAACATTATAAATAAAAGCAGATATTGCTTGAAATATCAGAAAGAGAAAAATACAAACAGATACATTATCAATCTTCAAAGTTGATAAAAAGGAAAATATTAATGATATAAGCATAAAAACAATTATCAAAAAAGGCCATTTGATAGTATTAAAAAAACCACTAATCCCTAAACTATCGCTACTTAATGATAACGCGAAAACAAAAAACATCACATATAATAGATGTCGAAATGTATCTAGTTTAAATATTTTCATTTTCTTCTATTTCTTTCAATCACTCTATTTAGTATAGAAACATTACCGTATTGAGGTCTCATTTTTTGACTGGTGTATAAGCTTAGTAAACTTCCGGAAATTTTATTCCGATGTGCTCTTCCAGAAATATACCCCTTGAAGGAGCTTATTACTAGCATTTTCACACCTGACAATATTGATATGTCTTTATTGAACTTGACATTAACTATATGGGATATTGAATATCTAATAGCAAACTTAAACGATACTAGCAAAGGAAAATGTTTTGCTATTACCCTTATGTAATTATAAATCCATTTTGAACGTCTTGAAAACCCTTCACTACCACTACGAATACGGCAATAATGTTCAACGATACAGTCATTTAACAATTCAATATTATAACCTGCTTTCCTACATCGTATTGAATAGTCAAGCTCTTCTCCCCCAAATTCACACATTTCATCAAGACACCCTATATCATTAACAACATTACGGTTAATAACATGCCCAGCACCGTGAAAGTTTGAAATATAATTCAATGATACTAAATCGTCAGAAAAACATAATCCAGTATTCATATTTTTCACGTTGAGGGCAAATATACCTGTTTCATTTGGTATAGATGTAGCATCTAATAATAGTTTCATAGATTCCTGAGGTAATATAGAGTCGTCATCCAATATGACAATCCAATTTCCACGAGAAGCGTTTAGACCACAGTTTCTACCTTTTGCAACGCCTAAATTTTCGTTATTTTTGATAATTCTAAAATTATCATTATTAATATACCGCCTCAATAAAAGGTCTGTTTTGTCCGTAGAATTATTGTCTACGACAATAATTTCAAAGTTATTGTCACAGTGAGAACAATCAGTTACATTCCCAATGCAACTGTAAATAGCATCGATATTCTTGGCTATTATATCATCTCGATTAAAAGACAAAATCACAAATGAAATATTCATTTTAACAACCTGACTTTTTGTATAAAACGTCTAACTTGACGCATAATGAAATTCATAATATTAAAAATTAAGTTATATTTAAAAACAATCCGTATATATTTTGGTACTCCCATATCAATTAATGATTTTTCGATATCTTTTTTACCTATTTTTTTTTCAAGAAACCTTTTAATATCTCGAGAGTAAGGTGACCCAGAAAACTCCTGAGAATACAAATACTGAACTTGATGATATATTAGTTCATCTTTCAGTGGTAATGCTGAACTTTCACTAAAATCAATAACATATTTAAAAGATCTATAACTATCATAGAATTTAATCTTAGAAGGTGTCGCTGTAACACTATCTTTATGACGTCTGTAATAATGAATAACATCTGAACAAACAGTAACAGAAGACGACTTTGCTATTATTTGGCAAATTATCATGTAGTCTTCACCAACTTTTAGTTCATAATCATACTCTAAACAATTGAATAATTCTCTTCGATACAAGGAAGGCCAGAGCGTGAAAGGGAGACTGCACATTAAAAATTGAGAAAAAGGTTCGTTGTATATTCCTTCTTTATATTTACTTTTTCTTGAACTTCCATAACCGAATGATTTTGATTGTCCAATTACAATATCTGAATTATTTTCTAAATAATAACTTAATAATATATCTATAGCTTTTTCATCTAAAATATCATCACTATCGAGAAAGAATAAAAATTCCCCATTGCAATTTTGTATGCCATTTTCTCTTGCCGTAGTAACGCCTTGGTTTTTTTGATTTAAAATTATGATATTATCACTATTAATGCTCTTTACTACTTCGAGAGTTTTGTCATCACTACCATCATCAATAACAACTATTTCAACATTATCATAAGTCTGATTACAACACGACATTAGCGTATCTTTGATATATTTTTGAGCATTATAAGCTGGTATTATAATTGACACTTTCGGTTTTCTATGCACTTTTAATAAACCTCTTTATCCTAACAAGCAGTTTAAGTAACTTTGAAGGCATATAAACCTTTATTCTTGAGTCAAAATAATTATGCTTATTGTATATATGCTGCTCCCACCCAATATGAGACACAGCAGATTCATTTAGAAAACATAGGTATTTACTTTTATCTAAATAAAACTGGCTTATTTGCAACTCATGTCCAATAGATTGATAAGGACCATTATCTTTATAATCACCAACCCGTATGACTGATGGGTTAAATGTAAAACCTGCCCAACCATGATTTGTTTTATCAGATACGCAAAAACCTAAGTTATTAATAATTTTCATATTGGTTATCTTCTCATAAGGACAATGTTTCGCTAAATCTTTTTCGTAATCTCTAAACGAAACACACACAACCTCCTCATGGTTGGATAATATTTCTATAGAATCCTTTATGAATCCAGATCTATAAAAAAACCAGTCATCCTCACAATGAAAAATATATTTAGTTTTAACTTCAGAATAAGCCTTATCTATGCTTCTAATTTGACCAATATTTTTTTTATTTATAATTATTTTAAAATCTGAAGAGTATTTCTTAATTATTTCCTTCCCAACATTTCTCTTACCTGAGTCATCGATAATTATTTTTTCTTCAAATTCAAATTCATCTACTGATTTTAAGCTTTCTATAGTTTTCGATAGTAAATCTAATCTTCCACAACTCGTTATAACCAAGGTTATACTCATTATCTTATTACTCCTAACCGGTTAATATTGTTCAGTAATTTACGATGTTTTTTATTAAAAAGAAAAAAACCATAGTTTGCAAAAAAGTAACTTATTACCGTACCTATTGCGGCGCCTTGCCCACCAAAAATAGGAATCAAAATCAATCCTAATACTATATTTATTAAACATGCCACGCTAGTTTTATTAAATTCTGCCTTGTAATCTCCGGTTATAATTAGGTATTTACCTGTTACTGGTCCTAAATATACAAAAGGAAGCACTAACACTAACCACTTAAAAATATCAACCCCTTCATGAAAGTCCTTATCAAAAAGACCCTTGAACAATTCATCACCAAAAGCATATATTAGCATTACACATATAGTTGATATTAAAATTAAAAAACCTGATAGCTTGGATACTTCCTCATGAAATAGCGCTTCGTTACATTTATATAATTGATTTAATTTATTAAAATAAACCGACATAACTAACGAACCAAAAAAATATAAAGGGGTGACTACCTTTAAAGCAGATGAGTATACACCAACTTCTGTATTCCCTTGAATTACACCTATCAAAAACACATCAATTTGTGTGAATATTGATATTACAATTGATGACATACACAAGGGAAAAACTTTCAGAAAAACATGTTTTGATTTTTCCAAGTTTAACTTAATAGGGAAGTATTTATATTTATCAAAATACACCCATGAAACTAACAATGTCATGAATTGTTCTAGAGCATAACTAAAAGCAATGTAAAGCAAACCTAAATCATAAAATATACATACACACCTAAACATAGCAATAACAAGTGCTACTACTATATTTATAATTGCATACTTATCCATTAATCCTTTACCTTCAAATATATCATGATATATATTGAAGGCAAAAATAAAGCGAGCCAATACAATTATTGCTATAAGGCTAGCTAAATTTTCTTTAGAAAAAACAATTAGAACTACTGCTACTACTACTGATAATAAGATACAACCCAACATTCTTAAAAATAATAGAATTGATTTTATTTCATTAATGTTATACATACAACTAGTATTACTCATAACTTTGGCGTAATGAGACCCAATACCTAATGTTGTTAAGAACGTAAGCATTCCCACTGTATTTATAGCAAAAGCTAATTGGCCTTGTTCATTCGGTCCTAAATAATTTATTATATATATACCAACAGTCAGGTTCAATATTATATTTATAATTCTGAATAGTAACTGAAGTAAAATATGCTTAGACATTAGAACAATCCAATTGTATCTACAATTATCGATTTAGGCTTATCCAATGTTAAAAACCCTCTATGCTTAACTAGATATACATGTATATCTGCAGTTTTTTGAGCATACTCCATACTAACTAATTCAAGTTCACTAATCTCGTCAGGTAGTTTTTTTAAATTATTATCCACAACAATAATCTTACTTTGACTAGTTTCATTTAATTTTTTTACTATATCTAAAGCAGGACTTTCTCTCAAATCATCAATATCAGGTTTAAATGTTACTCCATAACAAGCGATTATTATATCTTTAGCTGTTTTTGACGAGTTCGTATTGAGAAAATCAGCAATGGCCAATTTTATTTTATTAATAACCCATTCTGGTTTTGAATCATTTACTTTACGACCTGTATGGATAATCTTAGCTTCTTCCGGAGTCTTTGAAACAATAAACCAAGGATCAACAGCAATACAATGGCCACCAACCCCAGGTCCCGGCTGTAAAATATTAATACGAGGGTGTCGGTTTGCTAAAGAAATCAATTCCCATACATCAATGTCTAACTCATCACAAATCATCGACAGTTCATTGGCAAATGCAATCTGTACATCACGGCAACTGTTTTCCGTTAACTTTGCCATTTCTGCAGTGCGTGCATTGGTAATGACACAATCACCCATAACAAAGGTTTTATACAACTCTACACTACGCTCTGAACAGCGCTTACTCATACCACCAATTACGCGGTCATTTTGTACAAGCTCGGTAACAACATATCCTGGTAAAACGCGCTCTGGGCAATGTGCAACATTAACATCTGCACTTTCACCATGCGTTTGTGGGAATGTTAAATCTGAACGCGCTTCACTCAACCACTCAGCCATTTGCTCAGTGGCACCGACTGGTGATGTCGACTCTAGTATAACTAAATCACCTTTTTTAAGTACTGGCGCAATAGCTTTTGAAGCAGCTTCGATATAACGCAGATCTGGCTTTGGAATATCACCTTCATTTTCTACAGGAAGAAATGGTGTCGGAACTGCGATCAAAAAAGCATCAGCAGCCTCTGGAGTCGTAACCGCTTTTAAGTAACCTTGTTGTACAGCTGCGCTTACCAACATATCTAAATCTGGTTCTACGATATGAATCTCACCACGGTTAATCGTATCTACTGCATTTTGGTTAACATCGACACCAATTACTGTTTTCTTACGGGATGCAAACATCGCTGCTGTCGGTAGCCCGATGTAACCCAAACCTACAACTGAAATTGTTTCAAAAGACATAATTTAAATCCAACTCTTAATTTTCTAATTCGTTCAAAATTCTTTGGCAAGCTTTACCGTCACCGTATGGGTTGTGCGCAAAACTCATCGCTTGATAGGCACTTTCATCCGTTAGTAGCTGATTCAAATTATCAACAATCATGTCAACATCAGTACCTACTAACTTAACCGTACCCGCTTCAACCGCTTCTGGTCGCTCGGTTGTATCTCGCATCACTAAAACAGGTTTTCCTAACGACGGGGCTTCTTCTTGAATACCACCAGAATCAGTCAAAATGATGTGCGCACGGCTCATTAAGTAGATAAATGGTAAGTATTGTTGAGGCTCAATAAGATGAATGTTATCGATGTCAGCCAGAATACGATTAACAGGTTCACGCACATTTGGATTAAGATGCATTGGGTATAAGATTTGCGTATCTGGATGTGCTTTTGCGGTAATTGCCAGCGACTCACAAATACGCTCAAAACCACCACCAAAACTTTCACGGCGATGCCCTGTTACCAAAATGAGTTTTTTGTTTTCGTCTAAGAAAGGGAACTGAGCAGAAAGCGTAGCGTTCAAATCACTGTCAGATTCAATTTTGTCTTTCACCATCAGTAACGCATCAATTACGGTATTACCCGTTACTGAAATATCTTTCGGATTGAAGTTTTCTTTCAGCAGGTTTTCTTTTGACGTTGTCGTCGGCGCAAAGTGATATTTGGTTAACGCCCCCGTTAAACGGCGATTACCTTCTTCAGGCCACGGCGAGTAAATGTTACCGGTACGAAGACCTGCTTCAACGTGTCCTACGGCGATTTGTTCATAATAAGCCGCTAAGCTTGCAGCAAATGTTGTTGCCGTATCGCCATGCACTAAAACCACATCAGGTTTGAATTCTTCTAAAACAGGTTTAAGCTCTAACAAAATACGCGCGGTCACTTCGTTGAGTGTTTGACCGGCTTTCATTAAGTTCAAATCATAGTCTGGCGTGATTTCAAACAACTCTAATACTTGGTCAAGCATTTCACGGTGCTGAGCAGTAACACAGCACTTTGCTTCAAAGCGAACATCGGCCGCTAAAGCGTGAACCAGAGGTGCCATTTTGATGGCTTCTGGGCGTGTGCCAAAAACCGTGAGGATTTTTTTCTTAGTCATTTTATGAAATTCTCAACCGAGCGGTGCAATTAAAGAAGTGATCTTTTGTGAGTTTTTACCTCAGTAATAAAAACGTACTGAGACACTTTTTATTCATTTTGAGACAGTCTATTTTCACCCATCCCTTATAAAACCTAGATTTTGCTTACAGGGCAAGATTACGAAGC
>NZ_JBFRSC010000069.1:0-57801 GCF_041473335.1 Vibrio sp. 10N.222.55.C7 | reverse complement strand
GCTAATCCGCGATGAACCAAAAAAGAGCCAACACATGAGGTGTTGGCTCTTTATTTTAGATGTTACGCTGAATTATTTTACTGCTTCTAAGTATTTTAGGTAAGCATTGCGTAAGCGCTGTCGGTTTTCATAGTAGTAACTCGCACCGATGCGGTTACGGTTGAAGTACTGTCTTTCAATATTGTGTTGTAAGCCAGTGTCGACACCCAAGCCTGTGCCTAAATTATTGTGAGTTTCACCAACGCGAGTTTGAAGTGCATATACAAACTGGTCGATACCACGTAATTGAACGTAGTTAGGGCTCATATCTCGCCATAGTGTCAGCGGGATTGCGATAGAAAGTGTCACAAAATCTTCGGCTTCACTGCTTCCTACTGCTTTTGTGGTTTGGTATGACGCATCAACTCTTACGTCACCTAACCAATGACTGGTGGTCACGCGTACCCCTTCATCGCCTTTCCAGAATTGACCGGCTTGCACTTTACCTTGCCAGTTCCAGTCCGGTCTTGAGTAGGTGTAGTGGCCAATCATAGGGGTCGCATCTAAGATGGCTTTCCCTTTTGAATCGTACTCGTCTTGAGCAGAAAAGTTGGCGAATTCGGAACCCAGAATATGTCGGCCGCTATTGCTCGCATACTGTGTTTCATTCAAAAAGCCCAGGAAGTTTCCGTAAACTTGCCCAAATGAGAATTGAGTGGTGAGATTGTAAGGCAGCTGGAATGCTTGATGGAAAAGAACCCTATCCACTTCATTCTCAAACGCGTCGTCACCCCAAATTTCACCCTCTTCAAAGTCATCACTCTCTGCCAGTGGCATTACGTGTCGAACATCCAACGCAGCACCTTTCCACAAAGGTGTGTAAAGGTTAGTAGCCAGCGCTAAAGAGTAATCAAATACACCGTATTCTGTCGCCGTGTTGTGATACAAAGCAGGAGACACAATCACCTGTGTGCGGCCGAAACCAGAACGAGTAACCTCTTCACCAAAATTCGCTTTGGCGTAGCTCTTTTTAACATCAGAGGTACGAACAAGAAGTGTTTTGCAAGGCTCACCTGTTTTTACAAACTCACGGTAACATGGTGCGCTCGTGATCACTTCCATCATCGGCATATCGTTAACCAAGTTAAACAAACGAATGTTTTGCTGTTGGTAATTCTTAACGCCAAGGTCTTGAAGCATGCCCTCTCCCACGTAAGAAGAGATGATACCTAAAGCCACACCAACACCATCCACTTGGTTACGATTATAACGGCGGTTTTCTAACGCGACGTTTAAACCAATATCGTCCGCAGAGATTCTCACATTAAGAAAACCTTCATCGACCAAGGCTTTTTTAAGCTGAACCAGACCGGCGAATTTATGATGCGCCTGTTCTACTGCGATCTTATCTTCTAGGGTTAACTCATTAACTCGGCGAGACTCGGAAAAGCCCATTAAAGGGGTTGATGCCGCTACCGACCAAATATCGATATCGGCATTACCACTGGTGTAAAACTGGTATTGAAAAGATAACTGCGTATCCAGTGGTAAATAATGTTCTGGTGTAAACACCTTAAGGCCAGCATTAAATTGGTGAGAATCATGCTCTGCAATAAGCTGAACAAAGTCCAGAGGCTGATACTCTAAGCTAGCGAATGGCCCGTTTAAAACGCCATGGCTGACTTCTGACTTGCCGTAACCCGCACTAAACCTTGCTGGTACAAAATCAGGCTCAAAATCAGCAACAGCATAGAAGGTTTCGAAGTTGCTGGCAGCACCACCTAAATCTTGAACACCTACTGCCAGATCAAACCCAGTCCAATCTTTAACGAACGGGAGCTGGTACTTAAACGATGCAGACAGGTCACGAATACCATTACCACAATTAGGATTGTAGTTCGGTACATTTGGGTAAAGGTGACAGTCATAAGTTTTTGTGACAATTCTGCCTGACGCTTCAAAGCCATCAAACAGACCAACGCTAAATAATATGTTATCTAACTCACTGGTTTTCCCTCTATATGGCACGCCTTGGCCATAGAGGAAGGAAATGTCGCCAGTGTCCATCACTTGAGCATTGGGCACAATGATTGCGCCGGTATAACTTTGGGACGACATCAAGTTATCGACAGCGTAGGCATTAGGAGCAATAACTAATGCACTGACGGATGCAATGAGCGCTGCGTTTCTAGAGTGGCTGAGTATTTTCATTGGTATGCAATAGGTTATAACAGTATTCGCAAGTGGCTATGTTTAATAGCGACTATGTTTGATTGTAACTATGTTAATAGTAACAGCAGTAAAAAAGGCACCGATTGGTGCCTTTTATTATCAATCTTTAAATTAGCCGCCAGTACCACCGCCGTTACCGCCGCCGCCAGTACCACCAGTACCACCAGTACCACCAGTACCGCCAGTTGGTGGGTTAGTACCATCATCTGGGTCTGGAACAGGTTCAGATGGTTTCTCTGCTGAAGGTGGAATTGTCACAGGGGCACTTGGGTCAGCCACGACATCTTTAATAAAGTCAGGGTCTGTAGTTAGATCTAGGTAAATATCATCACCGCCAGGAGCAGTAGGATACTCTGGGTAGGTCTTGATCACTTCCTTTGTAATTGCAACAGCTGCCTTAGAGAGCTCAGTTGCTGACTTATCAGAACTTACTACAAGTACGTCTGATAGTACCGCAGCTGTCGCTGACACTAAGCTAGCATCTTTTGCTGGAAGGTCTTCAATAATTTCTTGTGTACGACGCAGGAAGTCAGCTACTGAAGTAACACCATTGTTTAGCAAGCCATCTAAGCCAAGGTCTGTAAGCACTTGAACACCTGTAGCTTCAGTATATGGCTGGCCATCTAGCTCTTTCTCGATCAAAGTAGAGATTGGAGAAGATGTAACAAGGTCATCGTAGTTCGCTAAGCCTTTAGGGAACTTGTAGCTTACCTTGCTCATATCTTTACCGTTAGAAACGTCCACTGCACCTGCTGTTGCGTTGTAAGCAAATGAACAAGTTTCAGGGTAGTTCAGAACAGTAAGTTCAGTAACTTCAGAAACACCGTAGTAGTTTGTTTCCTCTAGAGAACCAGTTTTGCCATTGTCACAGCTGTAGGTGCCTTTCATACCCATAACTGCTGGGTCGAATGCCATAATATTACGGTACGCTTGCTCAGGCGGCACGCTGTTGTTGTTGTCACTGCCACAACCACCAAGGATTGCACCAACGACTGATAACGCTAAAATTTTATATTTCACAATTTATCCCTACAAATGATTAAAAGCTATGAGACAAGGCAACATTAAACGAGTCGATATCGACACCACCAATATCTTGATATAGCTGGTATTCAATACCAACCTTCATCGCTGATGTAATCGAGTATTCAGTACCAAAAGCAATCGTTGGAGTCACACCAGAATCGTCAGACTCAACACCTGGACCGTTTGCTTTCCAGTCATAAATGGCGATGCCACCTTTTGCGTATAACGCTAAGCTGTCCGTTACATTTCCAGAGGCTTTAAGAACCACATCAAAGCTGCTTGCTTCGTAGCTGCCACCTGCAATGTCTTTAAGATCATACTCGCCAAGGTAGTTATAACCACCTTCGATGGCCAGTGTATCTACGATATGATAACCAACAAACAGACCGTAAGATGTGTCTGAGTCATCAATAGCCGTGCGGCTTTCGACTAATGGTGCAAAGTTATCGGCCGTTACATTACCAACTTTAGCGCCCACGTATAAATTTTCAGCTCCAACAGCTGTTGCTGATAGCAACAACAAAGGAGAAACCCTAGCTAACCACTGCATTTTCATATAATTATATCTTCCATATTTCAAACTGAACTGAGGCTGATTTTCCTAGCAAATCTAAGCGATAGTCTAATCAGTTTTTGTATGAAAGCCCCAAAAGCAGACACTCATACACGCCATTCCGTACCAAAGCTACTGACACAATTGAACAATATTGCATGCTGAAGCTAGAAGCTAGAAGCAACTCAATACTGTACTTTTGAATTTCGCCAGATTTATCAATGTTGTTTAACAAGCACAAAGAACTTGAGAGTAGCTTGCTTAAGCTATTACAAGCGAGCAGTTAGCATAATTTTTTCGTATGACACTACAAAAATGGTACTCACAAGGAATCAACACAAAAAGATTACTGCGTTGCTTTCAATATCCAACTAAGACCACCTAATCAATGATAGATAGCCTAAAAAGGAATTACTCTGATTAAACAACTAATTGAACAACATGATAGGTAATAACCGCTATCAAGTAAATGTATAATTAGCAAACGCACCACAACGATTCAAAAAAACGTCAGAGTTGCGTCAGAGAGAGGTGAAAGATAAGAAAGAAGGCAAATTAAACGCGGTCGCCCGAACCTTTACCTAATACTGTTTGAATTATGTATTGGAAGTACAATTTAGTATTCAACGTGTGAATCATGCGTTGATCCCACTCGGCTAGTTTCTTAGGCGTAGACATATCAATGTCGTTAATCTGCGCCAAACCAGTAACACCAGGCCTAACAGCAAGGACACCTCTTGATTCTCTCTCATCGATGAGTTCCTGTTGGTTAAACAGACATGGTCTTGGACCAACTAAACTCATTTCACCTTTAAGTACGTTGTATAACTGAGGCAGTTCATCAAGCTTGGTTTTACGCAGGAATCCACCGAGCTTAGTCACTGAACTCGCTCCAACTAAATGAGTCGCTACAGACTTTGTATCCACTGGCATGGTTCGGAATTTGACTAAGGTGAATGGCTTTTTGTTACGTCCCACTCGAGTTTGAAAAAAAACAGGAGAACCGGTATCAAAATAGCCGATGATGCAAATGACGAGAAATATTGGCCAAAGAAACAACAGACCAAAGAAAGCAAAAAAGAAATCTAACAAACGAATCAAAATGTATGCCTTAAATCTCTGATTAAACAAATATGATGAATGGCATAAGTGCCGTTAATTAATAAAGTGTATCTTACTCACTTACGAATATGAACGTAAGACTCCTCTTAAAGCATATCAATGCGACTTCAAGTAGGCATCCACCGTCTTTTTAATCCCTTCTTCAAAAGTTACGGGAGGTACCCATCCCAAGATCTCTTTCGTCAAACGAGTCTCAACCTGAAGGCTACCGCATATTCTCTGTGCAATGTGTTGTTTCTTTAATACTGAGGCTACCAATTGTATCCAGGACATTGGGATAGGTAAAAGCCTCGGTGTCTTATTCATTGATAAAGCGATAGTTTGCATTAATTGAGTAGTGGATACATCATGATTATCAGAAGCTAAGAACGTATGTCCGGGAGCTGAGGGGTGTTGACAACACGTCAGTATCAAGCTGCAGAGATTCTCTAGATAAACCAAACTTCTTTGGTTTTTTATAGCACCAAACGGTAATGGAATACCTTTATCAATCATACGCATCATAGATAAGAAGTTGGCTTTAACTCCCGGTCCATAAACTAAAGGCGGCCTAATGATAACCACTTCTAAACCAGTCTCTTTTGACAGCTGATTCAACTCGACTTCGGCTTCATACTTACTCAAGCCGTAAGGGTCTTGAGGGATATTACTTAGGTCAGGCTGAAATGGTGAGCCCGGCTCAGTAAATTCGCCATTAACTTTAATAGAGCTGACGAATACAAACCTTTTAGCCCCGGCTTCAACGGCTTGCTTTGCAAGGTTCAACGTCCCAAGAGTGTTTATCTCTCGGTACGCAGCTTGGGCATCTAGCTCACTCTCATTCATTTGATGCACTCGAGCAGCGCAATGAACCACACAATCGACACCTTCGAATGCACCAGACCAATCGGTAGAACCGTCAATGGAAGGGATAACCAAGCTATTAGTTAGTGGCTCTATTTGCTTACGCACAACCGAAGTGACATTCCAGTCACGCTCTCTAGCCAACTCAACAACTCGAGAACCGACAAAGCCAGTGCTACCAGTAACCAAAATTTTCATAATGCAGAAGCCTAAAATCGAACAAATAACAAACAGAATTAACAGTAAAACTACTGGGTGACACATAACAATCAATTACAGGTAGCTTACCGCACTCAACGACATTAAAATACAATCTAAAAACTATAACTATCAAACTTAAGAAGCTCAGTGGCTCGCTAAGGAACACCATGATCAGACCAATACATATATTGCTTAATGCCAAACGCAAGAACAAGCGTTTCATCAGTATTGGCTATGATATTTTCGCTATCGTGATTTCACTCTATTTAGCCATTGCCTTAAGGCTTGGAAATGCATTTTTTGCAGTCGAAATAGAGGAGCTAATAACTCTTTTTATTACTGTTTCAATCACAATTTATAGCTTCGTTAAATTAGGAATGTACCGAGCGGTCTTACGCTATATGATGCTACCAGCCGTTGGCAACATTTTCTTTGGGGTTATAATATCGACCCTAGCTTTAATAATGAGTGGCTTTTTTTTCCACTCATTCATACCTAGAAGTGTTCCGTTTATATATGCTGGTTTAGCAACCCTGACGTTAGGTGGCCCCAGAATACTAATCCGTTCGATCTATTATCACTGGTTTAAACGCCAAAAACCCAATGTATTTATTTATGGCGCAGGGGCTACAGGCCGCGACTTAACGTATGCTCTCATTCAGGGTGATGAGTACAATCCAGTAGTATTACTTGATGATGACCCTACAAAGTCAGGTCAAATATTATTTGGACTTAAAGTCCATCACCCAAGCGATTTCGAGCACCTTCAATCATTATATCAACCCGTAAAGCTGCTTTTAGCTATTAATGGGATTAATAAAGGTGAGCGCTTGAGGTTGGTTGAAAAGTTATCACACTGGCCAATCGCAGTGCAATCTGTACCATCAGTCGAAGATATTGCCGCAGGAAAAGCGACAGCAACTGACGTAAAAGATCTTGATGTTGCAGATTTACTTGGGAGAGCAGCAGTTGACCCGGACAAGCAACTTTTGGCACAAAATATTTTCAATAAGAGTGTTATGGTTACTGGCGCAGGGGGCTCTATTGGATCTGAGTTATGTCGTCAAATAATGTCACAAAAACCTAAAACACTCGTATTGTTTGAGCTAAATGAATACAACCTTTACAAAATCGATCAAGAGTTAAACTCAACAAAAATCAACTTAAAAAGCGAGACTCAAATCGTCGCGGCTCTTGGATCCGTCCAGAGACAGAATCGGTTAGAAAAGCTGATGACCGCTCACGGAGTTGAAACGGTTTATCACGCTGCTGCTTATAAACACGTCCCTTTAGTTGAAGATAATATTGTTGAAGGTGTTCGTAACAATGTGTTTGGAACACTTGCTTGCGCTGAAGCTGCAATCCAAACAGGTGTGAAGAACTTTACTCTCATTTCGACAGATAAAGCAGTAAGACCAACTAACGTGATGGGCGCAACCAAACGCATGGCTGAGTTGGTTCTTCAAGCATTGGCCGATAAGCAAAATACCACCACTTTCACAATGGTACGCTTTGGTAATGTTTTGGGCTCTTCTGGGTCTGTTGTTCCACTGTTTAAAAAGCAAATAAAATGTGGCGGCCCTGTAACCGTAACTCATCCAGATATCATTCGCTACTTTATGCTTATACCTGAGGCAGCTCAGCTGGTTATCCAAGCTGGTGCCATGGGTCACAACGGACAAGTATTTGTTCTTGATATGGGTGAACCCGTCAAGATTCTAGACCTTGCAAAACGCATGATTCATTTGATGGGTATGCAAGAGCATGTCGAGGGCGATTCTCAAGAAGGCGATATATCTATAAAGTTCACAGGATTACGTCCAGGAGAAAAACTTTATGAAGAGCTTTTGATTGGAGATAATGTGGAAGGAAGCGGCCATCAAAAAATCATGACGGCCAAAGAACAGATGCTAACTTGGAATGAGATGCAGCCTCTTTTGGAACAACTCGATGGGTGTTGTCATAACTTTGATGAAGAATGCATTATGACGATTCTATTAAATGCACCAACTGGTTATAAACCCAACTCTAACGACCAGCACTAATACTAATCTCTTCATAAACCTTGAGAGTTTTTTCAAAAACCATTTCTTGAGAAAACTCTTCTTCAACTTTTTTACGCCCTTGAACGCCAAACTCAAGCGTTTTTTCATCACTCTCCAGTAAGATGCGTAAACAGCTAGCGAGTGATATAACATCCCCAGGCTTCGCCAATAAACCATTAACGTTATGTGATACTATTTCGCGACAGCCGACAACATCTGTCGTGATTACCGCTCTTTGGCAAGAAGCTGCCTCGATCAAAATACGAGGTACCCCCTCACCATAAGTCGTAGGTAAACACACTATATCGTTTTCTTTTATTAGCTTAGGCATATCTTGCACGTTGCCTAACCAATTGATATCTCGGGAACTTGCCCAAGCCTTCACTTGGCTTAGAGGTATAGCAGAAGAAACATCGTTATCAATAATTCCTGCAATATTGAGCGTGAAACTCAACCCTTGCTTTTCTAGCTCATGCTTTGCTCGAACTAGACACTCCAACCCCTTTTCTTTTAAAAGCCTTGCACCAAACAAAACGTTTTTATTTAAGGGAGCTAATGAAGGGGAAAAACGAGCCAAATCAATTCCAGCCCCCTTGATCACGCGACCATTATGATATTTTAAAATACCGAGCTCACCAAATAACTCAAAGTCTTCGTTATTCTCAAAAACAAAGCGAGAGCTTGAGGAGGATATAAAGCGATAGAGATTAGCAATTATAAGTTTTAATAATTTGAACTTCATAGCATTAGAACTAAACACAGCCCCTAAGCCAGTAACACTGTAAACAATTGGTTTTTGGTAAAAAAATCTATTTAGTAAACCAGTATATATATTAGGCTTGATTGTTACACAATGTATTAAGTCAGGTTCAATACCATCTAGTATTTTTTTAAGCCTATAAGTACTAGTTATCTCTCGAAAAAAATTTACACTTTTTCTTTTGACAGATAATTGATGGCAAGTAAAGCCTTTAGAAACTAATTCGTTCTTGATAGCATCATTTGAAAAACTGCTAACAATATGTATATCAAAACCTAAGGACTTAAAATACTCTGCCCGCTCTAACCAATGAAGTCGGAAATACCAGTCAACATTTATTACATATAATATCTTCTTACTCATAACTCGCCATAAAAAAAACACTAGTTAAAGTTAACCAGGTAACATTTGAAGTAAAAATAGAGTTAAGGGAGAACCTTAGTTCTCCCTTAATGTCATACCTAATTCACTACCAACAAACTAACATATATTCGTAGATTAAATCTTTTTCTGGCTGTAGGTGAACCAGCTTAAATTGATAGTCTAAGTCCAATTCCTTTACGAATCTCTTACAATCAAAGATTTGCTCTGGCTGAAGCCAGAGGTGGTAGACAGATATCAGTAATACAGGTTTATTTTTCCTAATAGTAGCCTCAGCTCCTTTCAGGGCATTTAATTCAAAACCTTCCACATCAAACTTAATTAAGCCAACATCACCATTTTCGTATTCAGAGCTAACAAGTGCATCAATACTAACTGATTCGACCTTAATACTGCCTTCAGAGCCACCTTCAACAATACACGAACCGACACCATCATCACCAACCTTTCTCATTGAAAGTGTTTCTACTGTCTCGCCGACAGCAATATTACGAGGTTCAATAACATCCCCCAAATATTGCTCATTTCGTTCAAGGTTCCTTTTTAGACAATTATAGTTATCAAGCATTGGCTCAATTGCAACGACCTTTTCAAAACCAAAACCTGCAAACATAATAGCTGTATCACCTACCCATGCCCCACAGTCCAAAGCCAACTTACCTTTAAATGTCTCTGGAATTGAGTCAGGAAGATACTTAATACCTGACTTAAAATAATTCGTAGCCAACGTTATTGGTAATTCGGCTAGATCTAAATGAGCATAGTCAAGCTCTTGCTTATTCATAATAACTTCGAGGTTAGAAAGAATAAGCCTATCTTCATCGGTAAACAAAGTCGTTGAAAGAGGGAGCTTGAGCTCTAAGCCTTGATGTTCAAAGTAAGGTAATATTTCGTAAAGCCCAAACAGCTTTCTTTCATTAAGAAGGCTAAACTCATCGAGCCCCTCTCTAAATTCGTCTCTGAGCATCGAAATTCGCTTCTCATTAGCTCGAATATAGTAGTGAAACTGATTTGTTGGTGCGACCATCAAAGTAACGCTAGGGTCAGACCTCTTACTATCGTAAAGATCTCGCTGTGAAATGAGATCAGAAACCCTGTCTATTTGTGTTGAAAGGTGGCCATATTCAAGTTCGTTGATACGCGATACCAACTTACCAGAATTCTTAGTGATAACGGAGTTTAATGATGAACTCAAGGTAGCAACAACCGGGTCAACAATAAGTTTATTACATATCAAACGTGCCTTCTCGACTAATTTACGTCGTATTGAAGCTGTCTTTTGTTTAACAGCAACTGTTTTTTCCGATATGAGGCTCTTATACAGAGGTAACACGTGATTATAATAATAGTCGTTGGTATCTGGAGAAAACGATGCGTTATCAACGTCAAAGCCGTCTAATTTAGCCTCATCGAAAACTGAATTCGCCTTGGCCAAATACTGCTTCAGACCTTGGTCCTTGAGTCGCGAAGCATGGAAGACCAAATCAAACATATGATGAAAATAGAAAGCCTGTACGAAAGTAGGAAAGCGACCACTTTCTACTAGGAACCTTTTAATTACGTCATAATTACCAAATGAAATTAGAGCCTTATCAGAACTCGCACTTGATGAACCTTCATTTAAAACACGATAGTTATATACTGGAACATCTAGAAGCGTTATTTCATCGACAATAGAATATGCAATAAACTTAAATGGCATATCCTGATAAGATGCACCTGGACTTTCATAAAATCTTATTAAATTCTCTTCTAAAAAGTCGCGCTTATATAATCCAGTCCAAATAGAAGATTCTAAAAGGAATAACTCTACAGATTCACTTGGTACTACTCGACCAATATTATTTTCATCAAAATTAGTTAAGTGCTTAAGAGATTGAGTGTTCAGAACTCTGTCATTTTGTATACGATTAAAGGTAGCTTTAACGATAGGATTAGGTACAAGTTGATAAGCTTCTACAAGGCGCTCGAACATGTCTAACTCGATCCAATCATCAGTCTCGACAATTGCAATAAAGTCTCCGGTAGCAATACTTAACCCAGAGTTAATTGCCGCTCCATAGCCAGCATTTTCTTTGTGAATAGCTATAACACGATTATCCGCACCAGCATAATCATCAATAATTTCATGGCAGGAATCTGGACTCCCATCATTCACAATAATAACTTCAAGATTTTGATGACTTTGAGCTAAGACACTGTCTAAACACTGTGGTAATGTATCTTCTCCTGCATAAACGGGAAGAATCACTGATATTTTGTATTCCATACTATTCATAACTCTTAAGAACTGCCTTTAATGTTGACTCTAGATCGTATCTATCATTGAATGCTTCAAAAACTCTTTGACTGTCTTTTGCCATAGAGGTCAGACTACTTTTATCTAGTAGAGATATAAATTCAGCACACTCATCTGCCGACTCTAATTGGTGATAGCTTTTTGAAGTTTGAATACCTTCCATACCTGCTTTAGTTGACACTAATGGAGCCCCAAAAGATAACGCCTCTAAACATTTAACTTTCATCCCAGACAACAACTCATCAGGGTTTACTATGAGATCACATGATGCATAAAATTCTTCCAAACTCTCGCAAAAGCCCAAGACCTTTACAAATTTTGGTAACTCTAGTTCATCTAAAGCACCACATATAGTGCCCGTCACATTCAATCTTATATTGTGCTCCCTTCTAGATAAGCTCTCTATCAGGTTCTTTATCGCAACAACATTCGGGTAATGTCCTGACGCCATAAAGCCAACAACAAGCTGAGAACCTCCTTGAGGCGTATAATCTAAGAAGTTCTTTGGTATCATAGGGGGTTGCACAATCACGTTTGAAGATGTTGTGTCTCGGAAGTACTCACCCTCAGCCTCTTGAATCGCTATAATGTAATCAGATCGAGAAAGCCCAATTGATTCTTCACTTTGTGAAGTCGAAAAATAGAATTTATCTTCAGCAACACCTATATTACTCATTCGGGAATTTCGGTTTGCGAATACATCATGCGTATCTAACATAATAACTGCATCTTTATTTACCGCAGTTGAAAGTTTAGAAAGGAAAACATAATTGATCATCGCAACATCAAATTGATTAGTAGCAGAGAGCGCGCCCACAAACTGCATTGCTCTGTCATCGACCCAATCATCAATACCGTTACCATCTGCGATTACTTGTTGGTTAACATCTCGCTTAAGTTGACCAAATTTACCACCTATAGCTTTTAAATTATAAGTATAATCCCATAAGTCATTATTTGAATCCCAAGGAGAATCATTATAAATCACAGTATGTATTGAATAGCCTAATTTCTTCAAGGCTCTTATTTTAGAGTCGCAATTTTTACCAACAGCGTCAGAGCCATAAAATGGCATGACTACTAATGCATTTTTTTTAGAGTGAGACTTAATTATTTTAGGTAGTACCGTTGTGTCTTCAGGCAGTTTCTCTACGATATTAAGTGCTTTTTTTAATAATCGCCTAAAGTAATATGAATTCACTAGTTTAACAAACAGCCCCCATACCCGTCTTCCGACTCTAGTGTGATAACATTTAACAAAGAACAGCTTAATTCGATTCAAAACAAGACCTTTTTATAATGGAATAGAGAGTAAGTTTGGGTATATATCATATTTAGTGTAATGTTTTAGTTCAATCTCGTGACCAGTTTCGACCATGTATACTTTTGACAAACCAAATTTAATCCCAGCTAATACATCGCTTTCTTTATCACCAATCATTATAGATTCGTTCAAATCAACATCATATTTAGTCGATGCCAATTCTAACATGCCAGTGTTAGGTTTTCTGCAACGACACCCAAAACTAAATTCAGCGACAGAACCTTCTTTATGGTGAGGACAATATAAGATATCCAAAACCTCTATTCCATGTTTAGATAATTCTTCCTGGTACCACTTTGTAAGAATTTCATAGTCATGAACGGTATAGTATCCTCTTGCAATACCAGCTTGGTTCGTCACAATAATGATTTGAAAACCATGCTCAATCAACCGCTTCATACCTGAAATACAGTTCTCAGTAAATTCAAAATCCTCTATTCTGTAGAGATAATTAATTTCTCGATTAATTACACCGTCGCGATCTAGAAAGGCAATTTTCATTTGAATTTCTCGCACGCTTTATGATAATCCTCAGGAATACCTATATCAATAAAATATGTTTTACTTGTATAAGCCTTAAATACTCCATTAAAACCTGGTAAAAAGTCCGTTTCAAATGAGAATTTATTTTTCGAGTAATTTTCGATAATATTTTTATCGAGAAGATAAATTCCACTATTGATAATTCCGTTCCCGCCAGGCCCTTTCTCAACCATTGCTAACACATTATTATCACGGTCTAGCTTGAGACTTCCATACCGACTTACGTCATTGACCTCTACACCAGAAATTAGCAATTGAACATTTTTAGAGCTATTAATAAACGCGTTATAATCAAGCTCGCAATACGTATCACCATTTAAAACTATAAACTGTTCACTTTTCACTTTACTGGTTGCAAGTTTTATAGCACCGCCAGTACCAAGCGGTTCATCTTCAACTATAAAATCTACATCACAACTAACTGGATTATCTTTCTGCACTTGATCAATGATGTAGTTAGCTTTGTAGGAGAGTGACAGAATGATTCTTCTTACACCTTGTTCCTCTAAGTACTTCATTAGTCGATAAAGAAATGGTTGCCCAGAGATATCCACCATTGGCTTAGGTAACTCGCCACTAATTGTTTTCAAGCGGGTTCCAAACCCTCCAGCTAAGATAACTACATCATGCATAAACTTACTCTTCCGTTTTAAATATAACTTCTTCAACAATCGCACAGATCATATGACCGATACATATATGACACTCTTGTATGTAAGGAGTCACGGTAGAAGGTACGTTAATAGAGTAGTCAACCATATCCTTTAACTTACCGCTTTCGCCACACAATGCAACGCTTGTCACACCTAAATCTTTAGTTAGATTCATAGCATTAATTATATTTTCAGAGTTTCCTGAGGTACTAATCCCAATAAAGATATCCCCGCTTCGGCTCTGTGCTTGTAATTGTCGAGCAAAAAGTTTATCGAATCCGTAATCATTACCAATTGCCGTCAGCATAGATGTATCCGTTGTTAAAGCTAAAGCAGGCAAACCAGGTCGATCAAAAAAGAATCTACTCACAAATTCAGCGGCGATATGTTGCGCATCAGCAGCACTACCACCATTACCTGCTATAATAACCTTATTACCGTTACGATATGCTTCGATAATTAAATCTGCAACTTTAGAAACTTGAGCTAATACTTCATTTGAAGAAATTAACTTTTGTTTAACTGAAATACTCTTGTTTAAATAGCTATGGATGTATTCTAGATTGTCCACGAATATGCTCCCTCTTCGACAAATTGGAATTTATATACTTGACCACCAAATTGCTCAAGCTTACGTTCTACTATATTTTTCTTTTCTGGCTGAACAAATATCATCATAAAGCCACCACCACCTGCTCCAGACACTTTCATTGACTTGGCACCGATATTGAATATTTCATTTTCAATATCTTGGATCATAGGGTTCGTTATTGAAGATGACGTTTTTTTCTTACTTTCCCATGCATCAAGAAAATCAGCAGCCATCGCATCAATATCTGATTTCAACAAATGCTCTTTAATTCTGTAAGCAGATTGCTTTACACTATGCATAGCTTCAAGCTTAGAGTCTTTGTCCTCCTCTAAAGACTTGATTTGGTCATCTATAATTTTAGCAGAGTCACGAGATGTTCCTGTAAAATAGAGTATTAAAGATGATTCAAGTTCATTCACAATATAGCGGCGAATTCTCAATGGGTTCACCACTACATGATTCTTAGCATAGAACTCCATGAAGTTAAAACCACCAAACGTTGCTGCATACTGGTCTTGTTTTCCACCAGAAAGGGAACAATCAACTCGTTCGATACTAAAGGCCAACTGAGCTAAGTCGTACTCACCTAGAGGCAATGAGTATAAATGAGTAAGCCCTTGAAGCATTGAAACAACGACGGTTGAAGATGAACCAAGACCACTGCCTGCAGGAGCATCTGAGTGAGTAATAATTCTCAATGGCTTTAACTCTCCACCGAAGTAATCATTCATAACTCGAAGATATACAGCGCGGTGAAGCTTGAGTTTACCTTCTAACCCAAACTCATTTTGACTCAAGTCTATCTCTTCGCTAATCCCTAAATCAACAGCTTCAAAATAGACTTTATTGCCTTCAATTTCATCATCGACATATGCATATGCGTACATATTAATGGTCGCATTGAGTACGCATCCGCCATATGTGTCACTGTAGGGCGACACATCAGTCCCCCCTCCGGCAATTCCAAGGCGTAAAGGCGCTTTGCTTCTAACTTTCATTAATATTTTTTCCTAACGATTTAAAGGAATACGACCAGAAGAGATTTCATCACGCCAATGCTGTAATAAATCTTTGAACATATCTGATGTAGCAATTTCCGGCTTCCAATCAATAAAATTTCTGATCTTAGTGTTGTCGAACATCTGATAATCGGCATCAATAGGACGTAAACGATCTGTATCTGTTACAACTTCTATATCATTGCGAGTACTAAAACCTAATAATATTTCAATAACTTCAGGAAGCTTAAATGCCTCTTCACCTGCAATATTGAATGCCTCACCACAAGGCACGTTGCCCTTTTCGCTCTCGAGAGCAAGAAGGTAATACGCTCTAACCGCATCTCTAGCATCTTGGAATGTCCTAACACTTGCAAGATTACCAAGCTTTAATTTAGGCTCTTGATAGCCTGCTTCGATAAGGGCTATTTGCTTTGCAACAGTACTCTCAAAAAATACATCACTTCGTCTCGGACCTGTATGAGTCCCCATACGCGTCACAAATGTCTTAATGCCATATGCTTCACCGTAAAACTGACCAAGGTAGTCAGTACCAATCTTACTGATACTATATGGGCTAGCGCCATGAAATTGTGATTCCTCATTCAAAGCTTCACCAACTTTTGCTCGACCATATACTTCACTAGATGAACAAACATGCACCACAGGATTGTAACCGTCTGCTGCTTTTAACTTGCGAACACATTCAAGTAAGTTAGCCGTACCGATAATATTGGTCTGTAGAGTCTCAATAGGGATATCAAAAGAAGTCCTAGGAAAGGACTGCGCTGCTAAATGAAAAATAAAACTAGGACGCTTTGAATCGATTAGCTCATAAAGAGATGCAAAGTCATTTAAGTCAGCGTACTCAACAGAAACACGCTCCTTAGAATTGATCTTTTCTGTCAGTTGATAAATGTTGTCCATAGGCTCCTGCCAACGCATCATTCCAACGACATCGTAATCTGTTTCATTCAAAAGATAGTCGGCAAGCTGTGAGCCTACTTGCCCGGTAAAACCGGTAATCAGAACGTTTTTCATTTTTAATTGTACTCCTTGATAGATTCTTTATACGATTTTGCGGGTCTCTTTAAAATCGCATCTAAATATTTACTTTCAGTATTTATTCTCTTAGGTCTGCCCTTCCAAAAGCTAACTGGAGCGTCCGTAAAAGAATAGGTTAAATTTGGATATTTTTGGTCCGCGAATTCTTTCACTATATCCTGTCGACTCACAAGTTGATGGCCGGAGAAATTTACAGTTCTGGTTTCTATATCATTCCAGTTTACAATGATATTTTGTATACCTAATAACACGTCATCAAGTGAAATAACGTTTCGTTCAAATCCGTCAAAGACATCAAGGTTTTGCCCTGTATCTGCATGATCACCTATCATCAGAGAAAATTTATCATCTTTGGCTAAAACATATGAAAATCGAACAACAAAGAAATTCTCATTGCCTTTAAAACTCTCTTCAACTTGAGATTTCATCTTCCCATATTGACCAAACGGTTTCGTTTCACAGTCATCAAAGCACAGTTTATTAGCGGCTCCAAACACTGCATCACTCGAGGAAAATATCACTTTTACGCCTTTGGCAATAAGCTTGTCGATGAGAAGGATCGTATTAGTTACATTAATACTATAAGCTTGATCAAATTTCTTTTCACACAGGTCAGGGGAGGATATAGCCGCAAGAAAAACAACAACATCATCTTTTTGGACTCTAGAAAGTAAATCATCAAAGTTGTTACTTGATAGGTCTAAAGACACATCACAGTTAGTTCTTCCGACGGTAAACTTGTTAGAAAAATCTAAATATTTGTATAAATAATCTCCAACAAAACCTGAAGAACCTAGTACATATACACTCTTATCAAATTTCATTTAATATCATTCCTGTTAACGCAAAATTCAGTTCTCGATTATCACTAGAGTCACTAATTTCAGATGGTACATATATATTACCAAATTTAAATTCAATAGAAACAATATGATCATTTATAAGTGACTTTGGAATATTAACGACATCAGAATTAAGATCAAAATCACCTAAAACAGTGCCATTTACAATAACAGTAGTTGGCTCTTTTACAATGTAGCTACCGGAAAACGATAATGCTACATCCCCAGGCTTTCTGATCTTAAATTGAATAGTGGAGGCATAACCTTGACTCCAAACACCCCACTTTTCATTATCGTACCAACCAGAACGAAGGCTTTCTTTCAATTCATTCGCGGTATATTTTTTCGATAGCTCAAATGTTGGCAAATAATTTGTATCTTCCAGCTTTAGTATCGTCTTTCTAAGTTCACTTACGGCGAATCTCAAAAAGTCATTGGTGCCAGTAGGTTCAAAAACTCCATTATTCTTTAGAGCATTAATTACGTCTAATGTTCTCTTATCAGCGCAAGTAGACTTTATATGATATGGTGTATTAACAAAACAACTTTCATCATAACGACTACTATATGGGTCATCAATTAGATAATCGATATCAAATTCTGATGCTACCAACTTTATTCTTTCAACATATTCTTCAAAGCTATTGTCAATGAGTTCACTATAACAAGATACGTCATTTTTGGAAGTAACATTAGGCCAAAGTAAGTAAACGTTGATGCCCTGCTTTTTAAGTGACGAAATTTCACTCAAATTATTAATAAAGCGCCTGCTCGGGTTAACATCAGACATATCTGTTGTACCAAATAGGTATTCATCACACTGATAAAGAGATGTCTCCCTGTCACCGTTTGGTATTCTATCATTTGAAATAATACCACCATAAGAGACTCTATCGTCAATCAACAGCGTATTTTTTAATGCTTCATAAGATGTCAAATATTTACTATCATTATAAAAGTCTCTTTTAAACACTCCTCTAAGGGATGAAAAAAAGTAATTAAAAGGCATATCTTTAAACACGAACTCTACTTTTTTAGAAAACGGCATATGCTTGTAATAATATCCAAAACCAATAGGATAATTAAACATCACGTCCAGATAACTTGAAGGGATTGAGTCGCCATAAGTATAATGATTCCACTCCAGTGGAAACAATATCGTATCACCTGGTTTTGCTAATTTTTTCAAGACATTGATCTTATGCGACAGGGGAAAGCCACCATTATCACCCAAGTTAACTGTAGGCACATTGAGCTTCTTCGACATTGCTTCCGCATTAAAACCATAAGTCGCATTAGAACCTGCAACAATAAAAATTCTATTTTGATTAGTTTCTAGTTCAGAAAGGTAGTACTTCAATGCCACACTGTACTTACCAGAGTGTCTATCTGTGAGATAAAAGTCTACTACAAAATAATACGATACCAAAACAACTGGTACCATCAGTAAAACTGTGACTATCGATCTTATTGGGTTCATAATTAAAAATTAAAGTATAAGAATTTAGGAACGGAAGCATTAATAGTAACGGCGTAGCTGACAAAAATCATTATGCTAATAAACGCACAACTTCTGAATGAAAGCTGTTCTCTTTTTACAAGTAAATCATAAGCATTTCTTTTTTTAGCAAAAGTCAATAGCAATATAATTCCCGTTGTAATAAGCAAGGTATCATTATTATCATTTAATAGCGCACCCAAACTTTTCAGAATTATCGACTGATTGTATGAGTCTCCAATCAACGCTGTTAGCGATAAGCCGCTGGAAGTGTAGTTAAACATGCTTTGTAGGATATCCATAGCAGATGAAAGGTCTTCAGCCCTAAAAAATACCCAAGTAATATTTACAAACATGAAAGTAATTAAAATAGCTAAAACTCGAGGAAGCTGGAACCTTTGGCTTTTTTGCCACTGTCGGTGGCATACTAAAGCTATACCGTGTAGCAACCCCCAAATAATAAAAGTCCAACCGGCTCCATGCCAGATCCCTCCAATTAGAAATGTTAACACTAAGTTTCTACAAACAACGGCTTCGTTACATTTACTTCCTCCAAGCGGAATATAAACATAATCCCTCAACCAACGAGATAAAGTCATATGCCACCTACGCCAAAAGTCTTGAATGCTCAAAGCACGATAAGGGGAGTTAAAGTTCTGGGGCAATACGATATTGAAAAGCAATGCTATACCCACAGCCATATCCGAATAGCCAGAAAAATCATAATACAACTGTAGTGTGTACGATATCGAAGTCATCCACGATGAATAAAAGTCGAGGCTTATTGTGTTCGCATATCCTATATCAGCTATAGTTCCGAAACTATCTGCGATAACAATTTTCTTAAATAAACCGACCGAAAATATTTGTAACCCTAAAACCACATTTCCTATGATTAGGTTTCGATTGGCCTTATTTTCAAACTGTGGCATCATTTCATTATGATGCACAATTGGTCCTGCAATGAGTTGAGGAAAAAATAGTACAAAAAGTGAATAATCTGCAAAGTTGTATTTTGAGCACTTTTCTTTGTAGATATCGACCAAATATGCTATTTGCTGAAATGTAAAAAAGCTAATAGCTAAAGGAAGAAGAAGATAAAGTAAAGAAATGTTCACACCAAAAATACCATTGATATTTTCAATAAAGAAATCATAATATTTGTAGTAAATCAAGCTAGATACATTCGCTACTATACCTAAACTAATCATTACTTTCTTTTTCTTTACTTTACCTAGTTTACTTGCTGACCTTATGCCTTCACCAATAAAATAATTAAAAATAACAGAGATTGCAATTATATAAAAATAGCTTACATTCCAATAAGAATAAAAGAACAATGACGCTGCTATTAAAAATAGCTTTGCAGAAAAAAAGCTTACAAATCTAGAGAAAAGAAAGTAAAAAATTACAACTACTGGCAAGAAGAAGAATATAAATTCCGGTGATGAAAATATCATTTTGCGATGCTTACCTAAACAGAAATAGAGATGTTGAAGTTAATTTTTTTTTGGATACCATCATGGACCACTAGTGTGTAGTTCGTATCATAAAAAATTCGCATCCAAAACGTTTTAACACCTGCATCTAGCGATTGAACATCATCAGGATCAACGAAAAATTCTAACGATTTCAAATTATTCTTATTAAATTCTATATCTGCATACTCTTTTGAGACATTTATATCTCCAATTTCTAATTCAACCACATCTGGATTAGCATAATTTGAAAAAGCTAAGCCATAGCTAGTTAACTTCATCATCATGTTATATTTTATATATACAGAATCGCTACTACCTTCAGCTATAACAACACCATCCTCGATGCATACCAACCTATCAGAAAGCAATCGCAATTGAGCTTCATCATGGGAAACTATTATCACAGTAGTATTAGATTTTATTTTTTCCTTAATGCTGCTTTGAGCCTTTTCTGCAAATGTCACATCACCAACACCAAGAACCTCATCAATAAGTAGTACCTCTGGAGTTGTATACATAGCAATAGAAAAGCCTAACCTTGCTAGCATACCCGATGAATAATTCTTAATCGGCTTTTCATAAAACTCTTTTAGCTCTGAATATTCTTTTATATCATCAATAAGATTCTTAATATGTGATAATCTATGTCCAAGCAACATTCCACTAATTATAGTATTTTGCCTTCCTGATAAATTAGGATCAAAGCCAGCTTGTAGTGCCATTAATGAAACGCTTTGTGTGTTAATATGAATATTACCACCATCAGGTTTAATAATTCCAGCCAAGATTCTTAGTAATGTTGACTTTCCCGCACCATTACGGCCAATGATGCCTAATGTCTCACCTTTAAATACATCAAATGTAATATCTTTTAAGGCTGTGTGTTGATCATAAGAAAAAAGACTAGTTCTTTCCTTATAGATAACACTAACGTTTTGTAATTCTATGGCTTTATCAATAGTCATTTTTGTACTACTCTCGGCAAGATATATTCTAGTTTTTTAAAAGCGAATAAACATACCGAAATAATGGTTAAAGACAATATGATTACATATAACAACAGGTCCAAATTAGGAACTGTTTTGTACATTAATACATCGCGATATGAACTTAACATAACCGCCATTGGGTTTACGAAAAAGATCTTTGACTCCATTGCAGGTATATCTCTATAGTTAAAGAAAATACCAGAACAGAACATCATTATTTGCAATCCTGTTTCAATCACAAAGGAAAAATCCCGAACAAATGGAACTATTAATGAGACGGCTAATGAGAACGCTACTATAAGTAATAATTGAATTAAAACTATAGGAATAAACCAAAGCAAGACTGAGTTGTATTCATAACCATAAATTAGTAAAAATACGAAAAGCAATAGAAACACTAGGATTTGTTTTATTGCATCTTGTAATATGAAAGTTAAAGGAAAGAATATCTTAGGTACATGTACCTGACTCATCAGGTACTTACCTTGTATAATGCTTCCCTGAGCGTGACTCACGCTACGCCCAAACCATATCCAAGGAATCAATCCAGTTAGCAAAAAAGGGACATAATCAGGCCCACCTTGCTTAAGCAAAAAAGAAAAAACTAAATAGTAAATAGCCATTTGCAATAGTGGCTCAATAATCCACCATGCATAACTAAGGTAATTGATCGAAGCTTCTGACTTTAAATTAAGCTTGGCTTTTATCCATACTAGCTCTAAAGTTCTAAAGGGCATGCGGCTCATAACGAGTTTCTCTTAAATAATGCTTTAAAAAACACATTCAATTTCATTTTTTTAGCAAAGATGGAAAAGTAATAAATATGAACTAATAACGGATAAATACCGAAAATACCATTAATTTCACGATTAAACCTCCTACTATTCTTTAGAATATAAGAAAGTCGAAATTCATCAAATTCTCTACCGATATCATCCACATCATGAGTTACAATTAATTTATCTTGATAGTAGCCATTTAAGCTCATTTTTTTGGACAGTCTATGAGTAAATGTCAGATCATCGAAATAAAGAAAGTAGTCAGTTGGTATTAACGATGAGTATTTGAAAATTCCGTCATTGTAGATTGTTAACCCAATAAAACTAGCGGCTTCAATTGAACCACTTATCTCACCAAAGTTTCGACGATTTATCAAAAATTTTAGACTTTTCTTTATTGAACTAGGTACAAAGTTCATCGGTCTATTCATATTTAGTCTAATTTTATTCTTATTGATAACTTGAGGAGCTAAATAAGCATAATTACTCCCAAGGTTCTTATAAGAACTTTTGATTTCATCTAAAAAATCTTCACCAAAAAAGGCATCATCATCTAAAAACGTAATGACAAACTTATCATATTTTTTTTCTAGGTGCTCAAGACCAGTAAAAAAACCAAATGAAGCCCCTTTATTCTGATCAAGCTTAATTACACTAATTCTAGAATCCTTTTCTGAAAATTCGTCTAAAATATCCCGTGTTAACGATGATGAATTATTATCAACAACAACTATTTCGTCCAAAGAGGTGCGTAATAGTTGTTGGATTGAGTCTTGCAACTTTTGAGTCCGATTATAGGACACAATCACAACTGTAAATATCATATTCCGCTTTTTAGACAATAATTTTCGAAGCACTCAATCGCTTCCTTAATACATACATCCATATCAAGATAACGATAAGTCGCTAGCCGGCCAACAAAAGTTATATTCTTTTCTTTTTTCGAGCGTGCTTCATATAAATTCCAAACATCATCTCCCGATACGTGTCGAACTGGGTAATATGGAATGTCACCATCCTCACACTTTTTGCTGTACTCTTTATACATGACACTTTTTTCATGCTTTTCCCACGGAGTGAAGTATTTATGTTCCGTAATTCGAGTAAATGGGACATTTTCATCACAGTAAGACATTACAGCACAACCCTGGTAATCATCTTCACTATAAAATTTTTCGAACTTTAAAGTTCGATATTCTAGCCTACCAAATTCGTAGTTATAAAAGTGATCTATAGCTCCTGAGAAAAATACATGTTCATAGCCCTCTTCATCTATGAGTTTATCCACATCTTCTTTAACTAACTTAACATTTAACACTAACTCAATATTAGGATGATTTAGCATATTCTCAAAAATAGCAGTATAACCATCTCTTGGAATACCTTGGTATTGATGTGAAAAGTAGTTATCATTGTAATCAAACCGGACAGGCAAACGCTTCAATACAGATGCAGGAATATCTGTAGGATCCATCCCCCACTGTTTTTTTGGATAGCCGTAGAAAAAAGTTTTATATAAATCATCACCAACAAATTTTACAGCTTGCTCTTCAAATGACTTCGGTGCCTGGATACTCTGGTCACCTTTCGACTCAATTAATTGCTTAGCTTCTGTGGGAGAGAGAGCAGCTCCATAAAACTGATTTATCGTGTGAAGATTTACAGGTAGTGAGTATACCTTTCCGTTAGCAGTTGCCTTCACTCTTGTTATGTAAGGTTCAAAATCTCCCCACTTGTTAACAAAATCCCAAACCATTTTATTATCTGTATGAAAAATATGTGGCCCGTAGACGTGGACATTTATGTTAGTTTTTTCATCCCTCTTATCGAAGCAGTTACCGCCAATATGTGCTCTATCATCTACTACTTTTACCTTCACTCCCTTTTCGGCGAGCAACCTTGCGATTGTAAGTCCACTAAAACCTGAACCAATGATTAGTATTTTTTTCATTTTTTCTTCAACTTATGAAATTTAATTAGTTTTTCAATGCCACATGCGAGGCTAACACTAGCCTGCCAATCTAGCTCTTGCTTAGCCCTACTCACGTCTAACTTAACACTATTTTCAATATCAATAGATTGGTCACCCAGCTTTTTTTCTACACTGGTACTCATTTTTTGCTCAATCATATTGATAAGTTCAGTTAGTGAGGTCGGAACTCCCGAACCTATATTAAAAGCCTTTTGTTGTCCCTTATATTCAATCACCTTTATAAAAGCATCTGTAAGATCACCAATATAAACATAATCTCGCTTATTTTTTAGCGAACCAACTATCGTCAATGGTAATCCCTTCGATACCCTATTTAAGAATATAGGTATAACTCCTTGGTTCCCCTCTAAGTTTTGCTCTTCACCATAAGGGTTTGAGATCCTGAGGGATACCGCCTGCTTGTCATACTTTTGCGCAAGATAATTCAAATAAACTTCTGTAGTAGCCTTATTCACCCCATATGAAATGTTCGGGTTGTATCCATCGCTTTCGTGAAACACTTTATCCGACTGTCCGTAAACCGTTCCGCCTGATGATGCAAATATGATTTTTTCGCAGCCACTCTCATAAAGACTTCTAAATAAGCGAGTATTCGCCAACATGTTGTCTAACAGATCTTTATCTAAGTCCGTTTCTGACGCTGATGGAAACATTGTCGTCGCTAAATGTATAGCCGTCTTTACATTGTTTGAATCTATAATTCTGCTCAGTTGCCCTTTATCGATAGCGACTTCAAGGTAACTAAGCTCAAGCCACTTGAAATTCTTACTTAACTCAGGCAAAGAATCAGGTTTCCCTACAACATCTAAGGCAACTGTTGGTATATTGTTATCTAGTAATTTGCGAATCAACGCTTTACCAACAAATCCGGCGCCACCAGTAATTAACACTCCGTTATGTTGTGATTCCATTAGTCACCTTTAGCTAGATTAATGATGTATCTACCGTAGTCGTTTTTACTCATAGGAGTAGCATTCTTGATTGCTTCTTCCTTAGATAGCCATCCATTTCGTAAAGCAATTTCCTCAAGGCAAGCCACTTTCAATCCTTGAACATGTTCAATTGTTTGTACAAAAGAAGACGCTTCATGAAGGCTCTCATGTGTACCGGTATCTAGCCACGCAAAACCGCGACCTAGTAGCTCAACGTTCAATGAGCCATCGTTTAGGTACATCTCATTAAGGGTCGTTATTTCTAGCTCACCACGCTCAGATGGCTTCACTTGCTTTGCCATTTCAACCACACGGTTATCGTAAAAATATAAGCCTGTAACTGCATAATTTGATTTTGGCGTTGCTGGCTTTTCTTCAATAGATACCGCTTTCATGTTTTCATCAAACTCAACAACACCAAAACGCTCCGGATCTTTCACTTGATAACCGAAAACCGTTGCTCCAGATTCTCTTGATGCCGCATTTTGTAAGGTTTGTGAAAATGACTGACCGTAGAAAATATTATCTCCAAGGACTAAACACACACTGTCATCACCAATAAACTCTTCACCAATGATGAAAGCTTGAGCCAACCCGTCAGGGCTTGGTTGAATTGCATATTCAAGGTTAATACCAAAATCAGAGCCATCACCTAACAAACGCTTGAAACCCGCATTATCTTCCGGCGTAGTGATAATCAAAATATCTTTAATACCAGCGAGCATTAATGTAGAAATCGGGTAAAACACCATTGGCTTGTCATAAATCGGCAACAGTTGTTTCGACACGCCACGTGTAAGTGGATATAAACGTGTTCCTGAACCACCTGCTAATACAATACCTTTCATTATTTATCTCCTGCCATGACACCTAGACGCTCACGTTGATAACTACCATCTTGTACGTTTTGACACCACTTGGCATTGTCTAGGTACCATTGAACTGTCTTACGAAGACCTGTCTCAAACGTCTCCTCTGGCGTCCAACCCAATTCACGTTGCATCTTAGATGAGTCAATGGCATAGCGACGGTCATGACCAGGACGATCTTGAACATACGTAATTTGCTCTGCGTATTTGCTCCCTTTTGGTACTAGAGCGTCAAGGATTTCACAAATCGTGTTCACAACTTCAATGTTTTTCTTTTCGTTATGGCCACCAATATTGTAAGTCTCGCCGACTTTACCTTCGGTAACTACTTTGTAGAGCGCTCGAGCATGGTCTTCTACGAACAACCAGTCACGAATCTGGTCACCTTTACCGTAGATAGGAAGGTCTTTTCCTTCTAGAGCATTCAAGATGACAAGTGGGATCAATTTTTCAGGGAAGTGGTATGGGCCATAGTTGTTTGAGCAATTAGTGACGATAGTTGGCAGGCCGTAAGTACGCAACCATGCACGCACTAAATGGTCACTTGATGCTTTTGAGGCAGAGTAAGGGCTAGATGGCTCATAAGATGTCGTTTCCAAGAACATTGGTAGCTCAGCACCTTCTGGAACCTCATCTGGGTGAGGCAGGTCACCATAAACTTCATCAGTAGAGATATGATGAAAGCGAAAATCTGTTTTTACATGATCTTCAAGATTATTCCAGTATTCGCGCGTGGCTTCTAGTAGCGTGTATGTACCAACTATATTCGTCTCAATAAATGCTGCAGGCCCAGTGATAGAACGGTCAACATGCGATTCAGCGGCTAAGTGCATTACCGCATCCGGTTTGTGCTCAGCGAACACTCGGTCAAGATCTGAACGCTTGCAAATATCCACTTGCTCAAATGCGTAACGTTCGCTCGAGTCCACTTCGATAAGAGATTCTAAATTACCTGCGTAAGTCAGCTTATCAACGTTTATTACGCTGTCAGATGTATTATTTATAATGTGACGTATAACTGCTGAGCCGATAAAACCAGCGCCACCGGTGACTAATATCTTCACAAAAACTCCTAAAATAAAGCTTTAAAACCAAAAAACCTAACACGCACGAGTAATATCCGTTAGGCACGCTACCGCCCATTGGTCACAAAGCGAAACCACACTACGCATTCAAAGTTAAAAATGTAAATATCTCCATTATCTATGTATCAACGAATATAATCAAAAAAAAATCTAGTTGTGTGCGTGATGAAGCTAACGCTATGTACACCAAACCCAAAATCTCGCTATACTCCTACCCTATAAATTTTCGCCCAATAACGAATAAGAGTTCAAGATATGCAAGAGTTAGTTCCATTTGTTCAAGAGAATATGATTTTAGCCATCGTATGGATCGGCTTGGTTGTTGCCATCATTGCGAACGTTATCAAGACATCAAACGCAGCCTACAAAGAGATCACGGCAGCGCAAACCACACAGATGATTAACCGTGAAAACGGTGTTGTGGTTGATATTCGTACTAAGGATGAGTTCAAAAAGGGCCATATTACGGACGCAGTTCACATTTTGCCGTCAGACATCAAAGCAAATAGCTTTGGTAGCCTTGAAAGCCACAAAGCAGACCCAATCATCGTAGTATGCAAGACAGGTCAAACCGCTCAAGAAAGCGCTAATCTACTGGTTAAAGCAGGTTTCGAAAACGTAAGCGTACTGAAAAGTGGCTTAGTCGCTTGGAGCGAAGCTAACTTACCTTTGGTTAAAGGCAAAAAGTAAGCTGACCTGATTCAACGAATATGACTTTAAGGTTTTGTTCGGCAAATATAACGAACAAAACCTAATTATAAATTTTTAAGGACAAGAAAATGGCTGAAGCAGCACAACAAGACGCACAACAAAACTTTGCAATCCAACGTATCTTTCTAAAAGACGTATCTTTCGAAGCGCCAAACTCTCCAGACATGTTTCAAAAAGAGTGGAACCCAGATGTAAAACTGGATCTAGACACTCAGAGCCGTGAACTTGGCCAAGGTGTTTACGAAGTAATCCTACGTCTAACGGTCACTGTTAAGAACGCAGATGACACAGCATTCCTTTGTGAAGTTCAGCAAGGTGGTATCTTCTCTGCAAGCGAAATGGAAGCTGGCCAACTGGCTCATTGCCTAGGTGCATTCTGCCCGAACATCCTGTTCCCATACGCTCGTGAAACGATTTCTAGCCTAGTGGTTAAAGGTACGTTCCCACAACTGAACCTAGCACCTGTAAACTTCGATGCTTTGTTCATGAACTACCTACAGAACCAAGCTCAGCAAGCTGAAGGCGAACAGGCTTAAGTCTCAAAGTAGAACTTAACTCTAACGATTCAAGCGCTAGTTCGCTTTTAAATGCACATCGCAACTTCTGCGATGTGCATTTTTTCTTTACACTGTATTAAAGTTGAAAGCTCTTCTTATTTTTGTGGATAGCTTTTCCTTCTTAGTAGAACACTTTCTTCTTAATAGAGAGTTTCTCCAAAACTCTTCGATTTCCCTCATTATTTTTAGGTGGAAGCATGACAGACACAACTCGCCCGACTAACACGGCAGACGCTTACGGTAAAGACAGCGCTTACGGCAAAGATATCGCCATGACAGTGATAGGCGCCGGTTCTTACGGAACCTCTTTAGCGATATCTCTAGCGCGTAACGGTGCCAATGTTGTTCTTTGGGGACACGACCCTGTTCATATGGCTCGTCTTGAATCTGAGCGTGCTAATAATGAGTTCCTGCCAAATATCGACTTTCCAGAAAGCCTAATCATCGAATCCGATCTTGAGAAAGCAGTAACAGCAAGTCGTGACCTTCTCGTTGTTGTACCTAGCCACGTGTTTGGTATTGTTCTAAACAGCCTGAAACCTTACTTAGGTACGGATTCTCGCATCTGTTGGGCGACCAAAGGCCTAGAGCCAGAAACAGGCCGCCTGCTTAAAGATGTCGCGCATGATGTGCTGGGTGATGGTTACTCGTTAGCGGTTCTATCAGGACCGACCTTCGCCAAAGAGTTAGCGATGGGCATGCCAACGGCTATCTCTGTCGCTTCACCAGATGAAGTATTCTTAGAAGAGCTGCAAGAGAAGATCCACTGCGGTAAAACATTCCGCGTATACGCAAACTCAGATTTCATCGGTATGCAACTTGGCGGCGCGGTGAAAAATGTTATCGCAATTGGCGCAGGCATGTCGGATGGCATTGGTTTTGGTGCCAATGCTCGTACTGCACTGATCACGCGTGGCTTAGCTGAAATGAGTCGCTTAGGTGCTGCACTGGGTGCACAACCCGAAACCTTTATGGGTATGGCAGGGCTGGGCGATCTAGTACTAACCTGTACTGATAACCAATCGCGTAACCGTCGCTTCGGTTTAGCGTTAGGTTCCGGTAAAGATGTTGATACTGCACAAGAAGAAATTGGCCAGGTGGTAGAAGGCTATCGCAACACTAAAGAAGTTTGGTTACTATCAGAACGTATGGGCGTTGAGATGCCAATTGTTGAACAAATTTACCAAGTGCTGTATCAAGGAAAGGATGCACACTTAGCTGCGCAAGATCTGCTTGCTCGAGACAAGAAGTCAGAGCGATAACATCGCTTATTAAGTCGTGGAATGAAATAGATAAAATGGATGGAAAAATGAAACACTGTGAACAGCAAAAGGTTTGGCAATGCATTGTGAAGGAAGCTCGACAGCAGTCAGAGCAAGAACCTATGCTTGCGAGTTTTTACCATGCCACCATTATCAACCACGAAAGCTTAGGCGCTGCATTAAGTTATATCCTAGCCAATAAGCTAAAGACGGCTTCAATGCCCGCAATGGCGGTGCGTGAGGTGGTTGAACAAGCATTCAAGCAAGATCAATCGATTATTGATGCGGCTGCTTGTGATATCTGTGCGACGGTAAATCGAGATCCTGCGGTCGAGATGTACTCGATGCCTCTGCTTTATCTGAAAGGCTACCACGCTTTGCAAGGTTACCGAGTGGCTAACTGGCTATGGAAGCAAGGGCGTATTGCACTTGCTACTTACCTACAGAACCAAATTTCGGTTGCTTGCCAAGTGGATATTCACCCAGCCGCTCGTATCGGTAAAGCGATCATGCTCGACCACGCCACCGGTATCGTGATTGGTGAAACAGCCGTAGTTGAAAATGATGTATCTATCCTTCAAGACGTGACTTTAGGTGGTACGGGTAAAGAAGGTGGCGATCGTCACCCTAAAATCCGAGAAGGTGTAATGATCGGTGCCGGCGCTAAAATACTTGGCAATATTGAAGTGGGTGAAGGCGCGAAAATTGGTTCTTGCTCTGTGGTTCTTCAAGCCGTTCCGCCTCATACGACTGTCGCTGGTGTTCCTGCAAAAATTGTTGGAAAGCCGAAAACTGATAAGCCATCTTTAGACATGGATCAGGGGTTTAACGGTCGCTCTCAGAACTTCATCCATGGTGATGGGATTTAAGAGCAGATTCGGGATCCGACGAATAGCCGATAGCCGAGATGCGAAAAGACTCGCAGCAGATGCTGATTATTAATAAGAGCAAAATGACGATAATGATGAAACCCGTTCAATCAATGAGCACTGTTCTTTTGATATCTGCCAGCCTTGGTGTTGCTCTTTTGTCTTCATCATCATTTGCTGCATCTCAAGGTGAACTGAAAGGCGTATCAAGCGAAATCTCTCGTCAACAGAAAGCGCTCTCTTCCCAGCAAAAGAAACTCGATAGCCTACAGGCAAACCTCAAGAAGCAGGAGCTGTCCATCGCTTCACTTGAAAAAGCGATTCTAGACAGTAAAAAGCAGCTCAATACTGCTAATGCTAATATTGCTAATTTAGACACAAAGATTAAAGCGCTCACTGCACAGAAAAAAGTCCAGACAGACAAGTTAGAGCAGCTCATTCAGACTTACTACATGACGAGTCGAGCTAAGGCTTCTTCTCACATTCTCAACACCGGTGTAGAAGAAGATCGCATCAGTCATTATTACCAGCACCTTGCCAAAGCTCGCTCCGCAACCATTAAAACGATTGAACAGACGCAACTTGAATTAGAAGAGAGCCATAAACAGCGTCAACTTGAGCAAGAACAGATAGCAACACTGCTAAAACAGCAAACCACCAAGCGCGATACGTTAGCCAAAACTCAAACGCAGCGTAAGAAAACGGTTGGCAGCATCAAGAAAAACATCTCGGGTGACAAGAATTACCTAGCAGAGCTTCAGCGAAATGAAACACGCCTCAAAGCTGAAATAGCGAAAGCAGAAAAAGCGGCTCGAGAACGACGTAATGCAGTCCCGATGGATGGCCTAGCAAAACGTAAAGGTAAGCTGCCTTGGCCGATCAAAGATAAAGTTCTACATAACTACGGTTCACGTCAAACGGGGCAAATTAACTGGAAAGGCATGGTGATCAACGCCAAGTACGGTCAGCAGGTAAAATCGGTTTACTCTGGCACGGTGGTATTTGCAGAGTATCTGCGTGGCTATGGATTAGTGGTGCTACTTGACCACGGTAAAGGTGATATGACGCTCTACGGCTTTAACCAAGCACTACTGAAGAAAGAAGGTGACAAGGTTAAAGCGGGTGAAGCCATCGCGCTTGCAGGTGACACTGGCGGCCAAACACGCCCATCATTGTACTTTGAAATTCGTAGAAACAGCCAAGCTCAGAATCCAAAGAGCTGGTTGGTTCGATAAAGAGCAGATACGGGATGCAAGTATCTTTCTTCGAATCCCGTATATCGCTTACTCGTCTCTTTCTATTTAGAGTTCAACGCCCTTACACCATCTTCCAATAATGTCAGCTGCTCAAAACCTTGAGCTGTCGCAATCGGTTTAACCGTCGCGATCATCTGCAGCATTCCTTGATGAACGACTTGCTCGGTAATTTGGGCTTTTGGAGACATCGCAGACTGATACGCCAACCAACCCGATGCGATCAAGTGAAGAGAAGTGACCATCGATTTCATTTCCGTATCCGTTGCTTTGAGCAGGTTCAACTCAACGAAGGCTCGCATGATATCGACAAGATTCGTTTGCAGCTTTTCTTGTACGGCCATGTAATCAAGGTGGAGTTTTTCATCACGTGACAATATTTCAGGCAGATTCGCATAGAAGAATCGGTACTTCCACATCAGTGTGAAGATAGAATCTAAGTAAGTCTTTAGTAACGTCAGGCTTTCTTGTTGGCCTTGAATCGGTGTGAACCTTTCAAGTAACTCTGTCGAATAGAGAGTAAAGATGTCACGGACAATTTCTTGCTTGTTGCGGAAATGGTAGTAGAGGTTACCAGGGCTAATCTCGATATGCTCAGCAATATGATTGGTCGTAATACTACGCTCACCGTGCTCATTAAAAAGCTCTAGAGCAGCGTAAACAATCTTGTCACGTGTTTTCATTAGTTATTAGTATCCCTATCCGTTTAGGGGTTCAGTATATCGCCACTAAACGGATAGATCGAGCTGTTAACATCTGGTCTAATTAGCATTAGCTAAAATAGAGCCGAATCAATCACTGCCAAACAGATCTCGTGTGTACACCTTATCTGCAACGTCTGCGATCTCTTCTACCATTCGATTAGAAACAATCACATCGGACACCGCTTTGAACTCAGCAAGATCAGAATAGACTTTCGAGTTAAAGAAGTGCTCTTCTTTCAATACCGGTTCAAACACGACGACTTCGATGCCTTTGGCTTTTAAACGCTTCATGATCCCTTGGATGGAAGAAGCACGGAAATTGTCAGAGCCCGCCTTCATGATCAAACGATAAATACCAACAATTTTAGGCGAGCGCTTAATAATTGAATCCGCAATGAAGTCTTTTCGGGTACGGTTTGCATCAACAATCGCACCCACAATGTTGTTTGGTACATCTTGATAGTTTGCTAATAGTTGCTTGGTGTCTTTTGGTAAGCAGTAACCACCGTAACCAAATGAAGGGTTGTTGTAATGATTGCCGATACGAGGGTCTAAGCCAACACCTTCTATGATCTGACGAGAATCCAAGCCATGCGCTTCCGCGTAAGAATCAAGCTCATTGAAATAAGAAACTCGCATCGCTAGATAAGTATTTGAGAATAACTTTACTGCTTCTGCTTCCGTTGAGTGAGTAAACAGTACGTCGATGTTTTCTTTTTCCGCACCTTCCACAAGAAGATTCGCAAACACTTTAGCGCGTTCAGAACATTCACCAACGATAATACGTGATGGGTGTAGATTATCGTACAGGGCCTTGCCTTCACGCAAAAACTCCGGTGAGAACATGACGTTTTCGCAGTTCAGCTCTTGCTTAATACGCTCGGTATAGCCAACCGGCACCGTTGATTTAATAACCATCACCGCATCAGGATTGATCTCCATGACGTCTTTGATGACAGATTCTACAGAGCTGGTATCAAAATAATTGTTTTTAGGGTCATAATCGGTAGGTGTAGCAATGATGACAAATTCAGCATTTTTGTAAGCGGCTTTATCCGTTGTTGCCATGAAGTTCAGCGTCTTATTTGATAGAAAGTGCTCAATCTCATTGTCTACAATCGGTGACTGCTTATTGTTTAGCATTGCCACTTTTTCATCGATGATATCTACCGCAATGACTTCATGATGTTGTGCCAAAAGCATAGCGTTTGATAGACCCACATACCCTGTACCGGCTACTGCAATCTTCATGATAATACCTATAGTTTTGAGTAATTAACTCAACATAATTTATAACTTAGCTTGCCGTATCATACTCTGGTTGGGGAATTATTCCACTAGCCCGCTTTATCCATTCCTTGCTATACTCGTGACAGTTTTGTATTCAAAAGAGTTAGAAATTATGATTATCGTAACTGGTGGTGCAGGCATGATTGGCAGCAATATTGTTAAGGCGCTTAATGAAGCGGGCCACAACGATATTCTAGTCGTCGACAACTTAAAAGATGGTAAGAAATTTAAGAACCTTGTAGACCTAGACATCACGGATTACATGGATCGTGATGACTTCCTAACTCAAGTCATGGCCGGTGATGATTTTGGTCATATTGAAGCTGTTTTCCATGAAGGAGCATGCTCTGCTACCACTGAGTGGGATGGCAAATACATGATGCTCAACAACTATGAATACTCAAAAGAGCTACTTCATTACTGTGTTGAACGTGAAATTCCTTTCTTGTATGCCTCTTCAGCTGCAACTTACGGTGAAACCGACACTTTCATTGAAGAACGAGAGTACGAAGGTGCATTGAATGTCTACGGCTATTCAAAACAACAATTTGATAACTACGTTCGCCGCTTAACCGCGGATGCAGCAGCACACAACGAAAAGCTTTCGCAAATCGTAGGGTTTCGTTACTTCAATGTTTATGGTCCACGCGAGCAACACAAAGGCAGCATGGCCTCTGTCGCTTTCCACCTAAACAACCAAATGAATGCCGGTGAAAACCCGAAATTGTTCGCAGGTAGCGAAACCTTTAAGCGTGATTTTGTGTATGTAGGTGATGTTGCGGCTGTAAACTTGTGGTTCTTAGAAAATGGGGTATCAGGCCTCTTTAATCTAGGTACTGGCAATGCTGAGTCGTTTGAAGAAGTCGCCAAGGCAGTTATCAAGCACCATGGTAAAGGCGAAATCGAAACGATTCCTTTCCCTGAGCATTTAAAAGGTGCTTACCAAGAATTCACTCAAGCAGACCTAACGAAGCTTCGCGGTACAGGTTGCGATATCGAGTTTAAAGCAGTAGCCGATGGCGTTGCTGAGTACATGAAGATCGTAAACGCTTAACGGTATATTTCAGATTAGGACCAATAATACACCCTACTTTTAGCGTATATTATTGGGAGTGTCTAACGAATATAATCATTCCCAGAGTGACCGATATTAAGTTAACTCTCTGATTTAAATAATGTAGTGAATGAATGACCACACAACGCAATGATTTTGATCCAAAAGCTTACAATCCTGAGTTTGAATGGGGTTTTCTAGCACCTAAATACTGGGGAACTTGGATTGCTGTTTTGTTATCGTCTTTAGTCTGCTTCTTACCTAATAGCATTCGTTTAGCATTAGCTAAGTTTATGGCTAAGCAAGCTGTAAAAATTAAGAATAAGGCTAACCGCCGGGCTCGAGTGAATCTTGAGATGTGTTTCCCTGAGCAATCTATCGAAGAGCGCGAAGAAACTCTCTATCAGTCATACGTTACTTCCATCTCATTTTTGATGGGATTTGCTTCACTGACACTCAAGAGTAAAACTTGGCTAGAGAATAATACTTCGATAAACGGCCTGAGCAATCTAACCGATATTACAGACAGTGGCGAGAATGTGATCTTGCTGGTGCCACACACATGGGCTATCGATATCCCAGCGGTATTATTAGCTTCACGCAATTTACCTGTATCTGCGATGGCGAAAGCACAAAAAAACAAACTCAGTGACTGGCTAATGCACCGACAACGCGTGCAATACGGCGGTCGTGTTTATGATCGCAGTGGTGGTATCAAACCTTTCATCAAGTCGGTACGTGATGGGTACCTGGGTTACTACCTCCCTGATGAAGATCTTGGCCGTGAGCACAGTGTCTTCGTTGACTTTTTCGCGACTCAAAAAGCAACTATCTCAGGCCTTGGTCGCCTATCAAAACTAAGTAAAGCTAAAATTGTGCCCTTGTTTGCTCAATACGATAGCAGTACAGGCCAATACGCCTTGGACTTCTACCCTGCTCTACCCTTCCCAACAGGAAGCGAAGAAGAGGACGCACGTATGATGAACCAATGTATTGAAGACTACGTAAGCAAAAAGCCTGAGCAATATATGTGGATCTTAAGACTGCTTAAGACTCGTCCTGAAAGTAATATAAACCCGTACAAATAATATGTTTCGACAAATAATGAAATTTATACACTTGCTTCCCATTTATTGGGCCGTTAGCGGCCTTTTTATCATCCATAATGGAGATAAAATCCTGGTAGCTCTAATCATAATATCTTTAATAACCAAGATATTATGTAGCCTAGTAAAAATTGACAATATAAAAATAGAATACAACAATATAATTATATTGATATTGATATCTACGGCTTATGCTTCGTTTAAGTATTATTATAATGGTTATAGTTCTTCTGAGATAAGGGTCCTCATTAGCACACTACTATATTCAACAATATCCTTTCCCAAGTCAATTCGTTACCGTTTTTTAATATATATAACTACTCTAAGCTCTATATACATATCTTACCAAACCATGAACATTATAGAATTTGAGGAGTTAGGGAAGATGAAACTCCCATTAAACCCTATTCCTTACTCTAATTTCATTGGATTATTATCTATCATAACGCTTTACCTCTGCTATATAAGCAGGAGTAAATTACTTTTCTTTCTTTCTACATTCAGCTTTATTTTACTGAGCATGAACGTCATATTGGTTGACACAAGAGGGACGTGGTTAGCTTTAATCGCAACATATATAACAATCATTTCTCTTATCTTTATAAAAAAAAGAAACTGGAAGCTTGCTTGTACAAGCTTGTTGTTATTCACAAGCGTAATTATATTAAGCTACCCTATTATAGAAAGTCGAATTGAACGGTCGGTACAAGAAGTAAAACTCTTAAACTCTGGAAATTTAGACACATCTTGGGGAATAAGAATTCAACTTTGGATAGTAGGCTACAACATCATAAAAGATAATCCGTCTTGGATAGGGTTAGGACAAGATGCACATTTGAAAATGATAAAAGATATGTATAAAGAAGGAACAGTAAGGCGTTCATTAGCTAATTTTGATAATAAAAACTTCCATAACAGCATAGTGGATAGAACTGTAAAATATGGGTTCCTAGGATTGTTTCTTTATATTGGCACTCTTTTAATTCCATTTATTTATGGCATTAAAAATGTAAAATCAGATTATTCATACTTACTAATAATCATGCCCATATTTATATTTGTAGCAGGATTAAGCTATATACCTCTGTCGCATCCAGGGACATACTTCCTCTACTTATTTACATCTATAATACTAATAAATAAAATAAAACTCGAAAAGGAAAAGTAATGAACTTATATATCTGCTCAACAGTCCGACACCTGTTATTTAGCCTGTATAAGTCACAGAGTTCAGACAGCAATACATTATCGAAAATAATTTTCTTCTATGATTATCAAGATGTTGATCCAAAATCCATAGATACTAGTGTATTACCTAAAAACATAGAGCTAGCGTTGGTGAGTAGAAAATTATTAGTTAAGCATATTAAAAAAAACGGTTTTTTAGGTAAGTACATTTTATTCTGTTCACTTCGCGGATTATCCATAAATAACAACATAAAGAATTCGTTAACATCGTTAATAAAAGAATACGATAACAATTTGGACTTTTCCTGCACAATAAAAAAACTTTACCTTTATAATGAAAACAATAAAATGTCTAGATTATTCAGATTATTGTCAAGTTCATACTCTATGATTGAAGATGGTATGGGGAATTATGTTGAGCATAAAGTAAGCTCTAAACCAAAGCAACTACTACGTTACCTATCAAACAGAGACCCTAAGTATTATGTATTTGGTGAGATGAAGCAATGTGATGATATCTATGCGATACATCCAGAAAAACTTCCTAAATCCGTATTACATAAGGGAAAAAAATTAGTACTATCCAAAAACAAAACATATACTTCAAATATTCAGCGCTGCTTTAGATTTAACAAATCTTATAGCTTAGATAAAAAGACACTCATCATCGCCACGCAGCCAACATTCAATATATTGAAGGGGAAGCTTATTGATAACGGTTTCTTTCATGAAATTTATGATTTGATAATATCGAAAAGTAGAAGTGAAGGATTTGAACCAGTTTTAAAATTACATCCGAAAGAAAATGAATCAGATTATTTATCTTTTAAAGAAAAGGGTGTAACTTTCTTATCGAATAAACAGCCTTTAGAGCTTTATTTACTCTCTAGCACAGACACTGTTAACATAATATCTATTAACTCTTCAGCGGGTATTGGTATGGAAGAGTATTGTAATATATATAAATTAATTCCTGATAGTGAAGTTTCTAACTTTGTAGATATCATAAGTAAATTAGAAATAAACAAAGATAGCCTTCGAGAGATAATCTCTATCCAGCTATCTCAAATGACATAATATTTTATTCAAATAATTCAAAAGCTAAAGGGGTTCCTGCTTCTATATTGGATAACGCTTTTTTTCCTATAACGTCTTCGTAGTATCTTGGCGCTAAACCAAACCCAGGTCGGATACTACGAACATTTTCAGGCGTCAATAACTCACCTTTCGCTATGTCTTTTACTACATATAAAGAGCGACGGAACTTAACATTACCTTTTTCAGCTTCTGTTCTTTCGTAGTTCACTTGCCCCATCGCTTGCCAAGCCGTTTTCGTGTCTTTACATAATGCAGCTAATTCATGAGGTTCAAGAGAAAAGCTATCATCTGCACCGCCCCCGTTACGATCCATTGTGACATGTTTTTCAATCAAACATGCGCCTAGAGTAACCGAAGCAACGGCGGTAGCATTGTCGATAGTGTGATCAGAAAGGCCAGATAAAACGTCAAACCGCTCTGCGATATCGGCAATCGTCTTTAAGTTATATTGTTCTGCAGGGGCTGGATAACCGCTTACACAATGCAATACAACCAATTCCTTACACCCATTATCTCGCGCTGTTTTTATTGCTTCTGCAATCTCTTCCTCGTTGGCCATTCCGGTTGAAATAATCATCGGCTTACCCGTTTGAGCAACACGCTTAATCAGAGGTAAATCAACCACTTCGAAAGATGCTATTTTGTATGCGGGAGCGTCTAGCTCCTCTAATAAATCTACAGCGGTAAAATCAAATGGTGAACTAAATATCGTAATACCTAACTCTTTTGCTTTTTCAAACAAAGGCTTGTGCCATTCCCAAGGCATATGCGCTTCTTTATACAACTCATACAGAGTTTGGCCATCCCATAAACCGCCATGAATTTGAAACTCCTCCGAGTCACTATCCATAGTGATAGTTTCATGGGTATAGGTTTGAAGTTTAATCGCATCAGCACCTGCTTTTTTTGCTTCTTCCATAATCTGAAAAGCTCGGTTTATATCACCATTATGGTTAGCAGAAAGCTCAGCAATAATATATGGAGGACAATTAGGACCAATTTCTCGATTATCGATGTATATGTTTTTATTCATTTTCTTCGTATACTCTCAATTTATCTTTCATAAGGTTTCTAATATCTTTCCACTCATGTGAAAAGATACCCAAATGTACTACATCGTGATATTCAGTCCCATTGAAGAAAGCATCTCGATGAGTACCTTCAACTTTAAAGCCAAATTTGGAGTGTAATTTCACTACTGGTTGATTAAAGCCTAAAACCTCACAGCGTAATTTGTGTAAATCTAATTCAGTAAATGCATGCTCTAGGGCCCGATATTCCATCAAAGATCCGGTGCCTCTTACCGCGTTGGGCGACGCATAGAATGCCCAAGAAGCGATTCTAGGAATTCTATTTATATCAGTAAATCCAACAACCCCTGCTGGCTCTCCATTTAACTCTGCTAGAAAATATTCTTTTGAACTATCCTTGCACATGCTAGAAAACCATGACTTGTGCTCATCCATAGTGATTTCATGAGAGGTGTACATATTTTTTCTAACATCTGGAGAGTTTCTCCAAGCAAGAATTTCTTCTAAATCACTTTCTTCAAGTGGCCTAAATTTAATCACTCTTTGTTTCACGACAAAAGCTCTCCATTGTTTGAACGACCTTATTCGCACCGAAGCCATCAACTTCAAAATCACTAAAAGGTTTGATGTCATCCCACCTTTCACATAAACGCGCTAGCTCAAGTGCATAAGTATCGGTACTCGTCGTTATACCTTCACCTAAGTATTCAACAAACCCTAAATCTGACAAGTAATTTGAAAGTATTACTTGATTCTCCGCTACGGAAACTATCGAGGCTGGAACTCTGAGACAAAAACGCTCCCAGTTACTTACTCCTGAGGCGCCAATTGCATATTTGCTATTACTTAAAGATAAATCAAAACTCTCTAAATTTTTGTATATAGAAACATTGCTCTTTTGATTAAGCTTTATCAAAGCATCAAAACGAGGGTTGATTCTCCCCGTGATCAAAATAGTATTAAACGGGAGCCTCTTAAACTCATTTGCTGCAAGAATAAACTTCTCGCACTCATTTGTAGGATCTGTTCCACCAAAAAAGACTAAGAGTTGATTGGATATTGAATCTCGGGGCGAATCCCGCAATGTTGAAAAGCTCTCTCTTAAAAGAGCATATTCAGGACCAAGGAGCTTAGTAGCAGAACAATCCGAATATCTTTTTGAAATGTTCGGCCATAGGTTTTGGTCGAGAATAATATCACTACAGTGTTCACGGTTAAGGTCATCAATCGATAAAATAGCGCATGACAGCTTACCTATAATGATACTTTCCCATTCATGGTCCAGCGCATAGTGATCCACAATCACCCACTCGGAAGAATCAACTTTAGATAGAAAGTCATTTGCATCTTCTTCAACGCTACGTTGAAGCCAAGCTTTATAATCAACGCTATGGGAGGGAGTCATTTGTAGACAAGAGGGAGTCAGCTCTAATACGTCAAAGCCTCTATCACGGATATATGTAATCATGTCCCCAGGCTGAGGCAGACAAGCAAAGCATACAGAAAAACCTTTGCTTTTTAATATATCAGCAAGCACCAAACAGCGCATGACGTGGCCACTACCGATAAATAGTGACGCATCCACTCGGAAGGTAACCTTCATTATTTATCCTAACCTCAATGCTGAAAAAAGAGATTCGGCCAGTTCCCAGTCTTCTTGGGTATCAATATCTTGAACGCGTTTTCTCGGCAAGAGCACGGCCTTAGAGTGGCTGGAAAACACCGATAGTTTATTCAGGAAAGCATCTTTACGACCCCAATAAAACTGGCCAGCATCGTGATACGCTTCTTCCAAGTCTTGTGATCTTACCTGTTCGTTCTCAGGCGAAAACATCGAAACATAGCCTTGCTCATCAAGCTTAATGGCACGCTGAATCGGAAAAGGAAACGATGTGGCACCAAATGTAAATTGCACACTATTTCCTCTAAGTAGCTCGTAGCCTTTCTGAAGATCTTCAGGTAAAACAAACGGAGCAGTGGCGTACAAACAACAAACATCACCAATATCCCAGCCATTATTAGCGCACCAAGTTATTGCATGGTGTATCACATCCATAGTGGTAGCATAGTCATCGGAGATATTTGAAGGCCGTAAAAATGGCACTTCAGCACCATACTTTATCGCTACCTCGGCTATCTCAGCATCATCAGTAGAGACAATAACCTTATCAAAACAATCCGAAGCAAGTGCAGCCTCGATTGAGTAAGCGATCATAGGTTTGCCATGAAAGTGCTTTATATTTTTACGAGGAATACGCTTGCTGCCACCACGTGCAGGAATAATAGCAACGTTCATTATTTACCTGTCAAAATTTCAGTTACTACACGAACAACGGTATTTTGCTGTTCTTCCGTCATACCATGGAACATTGGCAGTGAGATGGCTTCTTGATAGTAGCGTTCTGACTCAGGGAATTCCCCTTCAGTAAAGCCCATAGCTTGGTAATATGGCTGAGTATGCACAGGAATGTAATGCAAATTAACACCGATACCATTTTCACGCAGGGCGTCAAACACTTGTTTATGAGTTAATGATATCTCATCCAACTTCAAACGAATTACGAATAAATGCAAACCTGAGTATGTGTTTTCAAGTTGATAAGGAAGTACCAAGGGTAATTCAGATAACATTTGATTATAACGCTTAGACAACACATGGCGCGCCGCAACAAATTCATCAAGACGTTGCATTTGCGTGACACCCAACGCCGCTTGAAGTTCTGTCATGCGGTAGTTGAAACCTAAATCAACCTGTTGGTAATACCAGCCACCATGAGAAGCTTCCGTCATCATTTCAGGATCTCGTGTAATACCATGACTGCGCAAGAGAGCCATTTTATCCGCTAGCTCTTTCTGGTTCGTTAATGCAGCACCACCTTCAGCCGTTGTGACAATTTTTACAGGGTGAAAACTGAACACTGTAATATCAGAATACTTACAATTACCGATTGGTTGTTCATGATATTGACCACCAATAGCATGAGAAGCATCTTCAATGACTTTAAAGCCATATTCTTTGGCTAGCTTAGCAATGGATTCCATATCACAAGGCTGACCACATAAGTGAACAGGAACTACGACTTTAGGTAGAGTTCCTGTAGCTTTAGCAGTAATTAGCTTTTGCTCTAGCTTTTTAGGGCACATGTTATAAGTTGCTGAATCAATATCAACAAAGTCCACTTTAGCTCCGCAATAAAGACCACAGTTTGCAGACGCAACAAAAGTAACAGGCGTTGTCCACAACCAGTCACCTTCCCCCAAACCTAAAGCCAAACAAGCGATATGCAGAGCCGAGGTTGCACTATTCACTGCTAACGCATACTGAGCACCAGTATGTTCTGTTAACGCTTTTTCAAACGCAGGAACTTGTGGCCCCTGAGTTAGAAAATCAGATTTAAGGACATCAACTACACTATCAATGTCTTGCTGACTGATATCTTGCTTGCCGTATGGAATCACTGTTCTACTCACACTGTAAATTTAGGATCAACATGTTCTTTGATTAGGTCACGTAGACCTTCAATCGTTTCCCACTCAGTATTGGTGCCTGAGTTGTATTTAAAACCAAAAGGCACTTTCTCAGCCTTATGGTGATTCATGTACTCATCTTCTGTGTATGTAAAAGAGACAGAAGGAAGGATCGCGTAATAACGACCTAAATCAATCGTATTGAGAGAATCAGTATCAGTGATCATTTCTTCATGAAGTTTTTCTCCTGGGCGAATGCCAACAACCTTCGTTGCCATGCCCGGCGCAATAGCTTCAGCGATGTCTAGAATTTTGTACGAAGGGATCTTAGGAATAAAGATCTCACCACCCAAATGGTTTTCAAGTGCATACATGACCATATTCACGCCATCTTGAAGAGAAATATTAAAACGCGTCATCTCTTCATGTGTAATTGGCAGTACACCTTCTTCTTTTTTCTGCATAAAGAATGGAATAACCGAACCACGAGAGCCCATAACATTGCCGTAACGTACGACACTGAAACGAATGTCTTTTGAGCCTTTAATATTGTTCGCAGCGGCAAATAGCTTATCCGATGCAAGTTTCGTAGCACCATATAAGTTAATCGGAGCACACGCTTTATCCGTAGATAGTGCTACTACATCTTTTACACCACACTGTAGTGCGGCATTAATTACATTTTCAGCCCCATCAATATTAGTACGAATACACTCGGTCGGATTGTATTCTGCTGTATCAACTTGCTTAATTGCCGCAGCATGAATAATTACATCAACACCTTCACAGGCTTGAATCATACGGTTACGATCACGCACATCACCGATGAAGAAACGTAATTGAGGGAAGTCCTTAGCAGGGTATTGCTGTTTAATTTCAAACTGCTTCAATTCATCACGAGAAAAGATAATGATCTTCTTCACGTCTTGGTATCGTTCTAGAATTGTTTTAATAAATTGCTTACCAAACGACCCTGTGCCACCTGTAATTAATACTGTCTTATTGTTTAACATACTAAAATCTCTATTAATTCTTATCTGAATGCTTATTGTTTTTCAGCTTGGCTTCTTGCTCTAGGTACCACAGACCCGCATATTTGTTAAATGAGGATTGAGCAAAGTTCACTGCCATTAATAGACCACGACTACCGTCTAAAAATCCTAATCGGATAATATAAATTAGGAAAAATGTCCAAACTGAGCGCACAATAGCGAAAGGAATCCCTAAACTTGGCTTACCCTTGCTGTAATATTTTTTTGTGGTTTCCCAACCATATACTCGGCTTTTTTCCATCAAATGATCAAAGCCACGCAACGAGTTATGCATCAAAAAACCTTTTTTCAGTGTAGATACCTTCCCTTCAGTTTCTACATTTGCATGTACTACAACTTTAGTAATAGAGGCTCCTTCACGCTTAAAAAGACGTTTAGGGGCTCTGGATGAACGACCAAAACGCATTTGTTTACCTAAGATAAGGTTACCCCAAGGTAGCTTGAAGGCTACTTCTTCTAAATTCGGATCACTTAACTGAAGTGTTATCTCGGATTTCATATCTTCATCCAAGTATTCATCTGCATCAATAATTAGTGCCCAATCACACGTAGCCTGTTCAAAAGCTCTAGCCTTCTGATAACCATCACCAGGCCAATCTTCGGTAACCCAGACTTTATCCGTATATTCTCTTGCTATTTCAACTGTCTTATCCGTACTACCAGAATCATAAACAATTATTTCATCAGCAAAACCTTTTAACGATTCGAAACAAGGTCGAATACGGTCTTCTTCGTTTTTACAAATAATTAACGCTGATAATGTTCTCATTGAATCAATATACCTTTTTCATTGAGCTAGTTTGAATGACCTAGTAAGCGTTCAAAATACTTTAAGTGTTCAGCAACCGTTACTTTAGAACTAAAGTGACGTGCTAGCCTCTCTTTTGCAGCAAGCCCCATATCAGAACATTGTTGTTTATCCTGAGCAATTTTATTAATCGCTTCACCTAGTGCCTGAGCATCAGCAGTGGGAACAATAAAACCTGTTTTTCCATCATCGACAAGCTCTGGCGCTCCGCCTGTAGTGGTAACAACTGATGCTGTTCCATTAGCCATCGCTTCAATAATTGTACGAGGCAGCCCCTCACCACTAACGGATGGCTGTACCTGAATATCTGCCATGGCCATTAATGATGGAATGTCTTTACGATGACCAATATAGTGAATTCTATCTGAGATCGGGCTACTTTTCATCTCGTCGAAGTGGGGCTCATAACCACTACCCGCAAGAACCAGATGAAAATTGGGTACTGTGATATATTTAGTCGCCTCGAGGAGAATAGATATTCCCTTGCTGGGGCGCACATGCGCAGCGCAAAAAGCAACAACATCGGTCTGATTCAATTCAAGCGACTCCCTAGAAGTGGGGTCGACTTGATACCACTCTAGTTGATGCCCTTTATATATGGTGACAACGTTATCTTTGTTCTTCCAAACTCGCTTGATTACATCCTGTCGAACAGCTTCAGATACGCAAACGATGCCATCGACACGGGGATGAAGTTGAGTTAAGTAAGCACTTGGATCGTGTCGATACAAGCCACCCGTTGTTCCTCTGTAGGCGATCAACTTCACTTTAAGCCCGATACATGCAAATGCGGCATTCGGAATAGTTTTTGAGTTAAAGGCATAACAGATGTCATATTCACCACTCTTTAACTCACTTCGAATACTCTTGATCGTCTCAAAACAAACCTTTCTTTTAGGATAACAGTCAATAACCTTCACACCGTTTGTTCGAAGCCGCTCTACGTATTCAGACTCACCTTGGGTCATAACCGTCACGTTATGTCCTTGATTTGCTAGTTCTACAAATATCTCCGCTTCAGGGCGAATACTATTCCAGGCATGTAGATATGATGCACAAACTAATATTTTCATTATTCAGCCCTAGAATTTCCAATAGTTTAATGATTTACGGATTTTAAAGTTACGAATCCAATTTTTTGGTTTTTTATCCTGCCAACCGCTTTCTAGCACATCCGTAATAGCACTCAGAACTCTCGCTGAGGATTGACCGTCCAAATATGGCGTTATTGACGGACCATAATTAGCAATGGCTTTATCTCTTGTTTCATCAGGCAGCATAGCTTGTTGAATTGCTGATTCTAACTGCTCTGCTTGGGTAATATTGATGAAGCTCGCTTGAGGCTCTCGGTTATTTACCGTAACAACCGGCTTATTGAGCAACAAAAACTCCTGAAAGATCGATGAGTTGTCACATACCATCACATCAGCACGATGCTGCATTTCAATCACTCGATCATTGTCGAAGAACAGAAGGTTGTCCCCTTCCAACGCCTGGTATTTTTCTCGTGTCTCTTGCTTCATTTTAGGATGCAATGTGACTAACCATTGCCACTGGCTCAGTTTGCTTAGGCGCTTAAGCTCTTCATAAACCAATTCAGCACAGGATAAACTTGGCGAAAAAGTGGAAGCGAATAGAATTTGAGGTCTTTCAAAATGCTTGTCACTGGTTTGATAATTAAACAAGCTATCGAGCTTCAGCCACCCGGTCTCTTTAACTTGAAAATAGCCGCGCTGCTTAGCTAGCGGCTCAAGCGAGCTTGTTCTTTCATGGCCTTCGGTGCAATACAAATCAAATAGACCACGTTCAGGGTATAAGTTCCCACGTTTGCTCTCGTTCAAACCATGAAATACTTGTACCTTCAACCCTGGAATAAACGCTGGAACACGATCGCCGGGCACTAGAACGGCAGAAGGATTAAAGGCAATAGCTTCTGTCAAAGAGACGCTCTGCTCTTGATCCAGTAAAAGATGTTCAGAAGCGTCTTCACCAACAAGCAACCACTTAACCTCATGGCCGAGTTGCTTCGCGTAATCATAGAATGGGCGAAGAATAGCAAATGAATAATTTTGCTCGACGTAGAGCAAGAAACGATAGGTTTGATCGGTTTGCATAAGCGATGAGATAAAATTCACCATGTCCGTTTGAAAGCGCAACTAAGCATTTAATTATAACGCTCTTTACTTTCGAGATTGAAGAAAATACTCTTCTGAATATTGATTTTGCCTTCTGGTGTCACTGTTCTTATGCTTATACGACTTATCTATACTCTCATATTGTCATTAGCTTCTCCGCTACTGCTGTATGGGCTTTATAAGAGCAAACCTGGAAAGCCAAGTTTTGGTCAGCGTTGGAAAGAACATTTCGGGATCACACCGCAAACTCAAGGTAAGAATCCTATCTGGATTCACGCAGTATCGGTTGGTGAATCGATTGCCGCCGTACCGATCATAAAGCAACTGAAGCGACGCAATCCAAACCAAGCCATTATCGTTACCACGACAACCAGCACGGGTGCAGAGCAGATAGAAAAACTCGGTGATTTAGTCGAGCATCGCTACATGCCGATTGATTTTTCTTGGTGTATTCGAGGTTTTTTGAAGACTGTTCAGCCTAAACAGATGCTAATCATGGAAACCGAGTTATGGCCAAACACACTGCACTGCGTCGCGAAAGCTGGAATCCCCATTTCGGTACTCAACGCTCGCCTATCTGAACGCTCGTGCCAGCGTTATGCTAAATTCCAAGCCGTTTTTGATCTCTTAGCCAAAAATCTCTCTCAAGTACTTTGCCAATACCCAAGTGATGCTGAGCGTTTTATACGATTAGGGTTAGATAAAGCATCTGTGCATGTGACTGGGTCGATCAAGTTTGATATTGAAGTTTCAGCTGAACAAGTATCAAAAGGCAAAGCGTTACGTGAACAAATTGGCTTTGAACGCTGTGTGTGGATAGCAGCCAGCACTCATCAAGGCGAAGATGAAATTATCTTAGACGCTCATAAACAGCTCCTTAAAGACAATCCAAATACCTTGCTGATGATTGTGCCTCGTCACCCTGAACGATTCAGCCAAGTGACGGAACTGGCTAAACAGCAAGAATTCAACACCATCACTCGAACAAGTCAACAACCTATCGCCTCTGATGTTGAAGTGTATATTGCTGATACGATGGGAGAAATGTTGACCTTACTCGGTGGTGCTGATGTGTGTTTTATGGGAGGAAGCCTTGTAGGCGATAAGGTAGGTGGCCACAATCTTCTAGAACCAGCAGCCCTACAACTACCTTTATTGAATGGTCCTAGCTACTTTAACTTCAGCGAGATCTCAGACAAGCTACTGGAAGCCAATGCCGTGGTTATATGTCAAGATAGCCAAGATATCGCAGGCCAACTCCAACGACTGTTCAAACAATCAGAGCTGCGCAAAACTAAAGGCTTAGCGGCTTATCAAGTAGTTGAGCAGAACCGAGGGGCGTTGGATAAAACCTTGGAATACATTCTTAGCTAACAACTATTTGACCTAATTAGCCTTGGTAGCCCTTTAACATCTAACCTTGATAACCCTTTAATATCGGCTCCCAATCCGACTCTTGCCATTGAATCTGGCGCTTGTTCACTTCTTTTAAGAACGAGCGCTTTAAGCGATTCAAGTTGCCTTCTTTCCAGTCATCACCCGCTTGCTGACCACACTTATCAAAGTCAATAATCCACACCCTTTGCGAGTCATCAAGCAGGATATTATGAATGTTGAGATCGGTATGATTAACCCCAGCATCGTGCATCTTGCGTACCTCTTGGCCAATTCGACGATAAACATCCGCATCTATCGGGCCATTGACCAAGACATCAACCAGATCTTTGGCATTGGGAATTCGTTCAGACATTAAGTCCGCTCGATAAAGTAGTCCGCTTTTAATGGCTCTAGCAGCAATGGGCTTCGGTACATTCACACCTGAGTTTGCCAATGCCTTGAGAACATTAAGCTCCATCGCACAGCGCGTGCTTTCCCAATCAGAGAAGCGATATTGGTCTTCGACTAGCTTCCCAAACAATCCGCCACGGCGATAATGGCGCAATGCGGCCTGTATTCCATCAAGCTGAATGAACCATGTGGTACCGCGTCCTTGAGCACTGCCTGAAATGGCGTCTTGTTGCTGCCAATATTCAGCCTCAAAAATCTGAGCGATATCGCCCTCTGGTACCTGAGCCAAAAGTTCAGGGTCGTACCAAATTGTTTGGTTCTTGGTGCTAATCGTTTCCATCTATGAGGCCTTTGGGTCGCTTTTCGTCATTGCTATTTTACAACTAATGCGAGTATCTGCATAATTCTGATGTTATTCACTTTTTTCGGGCACTTTATGTCACTGTTCTCAACTGCACCTCAATCTCTTTGCATACTTCGCCTCTCCGCGATTGGCGATGTTTGTCATGCTATTTCTGTGGTTCAAGCCATCCAGAAGCAGTGGCCTGAAACGAAAATCACTTGGATAACGGGCAAAATAGAAGCCATGCTGATCGGCGATCTACCCGGTATTGAGGTGATTGTTTTCGATAAGAAACAAGGCTTCAAAGGAATGCGTGAATTATGGCGTCAGCTATCTGATCGTAAATTTGATGCACTTCTGCATATGCAAGCCGCACTCAGAGCCAGCGTGCTATCTTGGGGGATAAAGGCGAAGTGCAAAGTGGGATTTGGTAAAAACCGTACTCGTGAAATGCAGTCATTCTTTACCAACCACCATCTACCTATTTCAGATAAGTTTCATGTGTTGGATAACTTTGCCGAATTTGCTCGCTACATTGGTGCCCCCTTCGATAAGCCTCAATGGGATATCCCTTTAACACCTGAAGATGAACAACTCGCAATTAGCACCATGGCAGACAAGCCGACCTTGGTTATCTCCCCAGCTGCAAGCAAAGATTCACGCAATTGGTTAACTGAGCGATATGCAGCTATTGCTGATTATGCTGTCGAACAAGGCATGCAAGTGGTGTTATGTGGTTCTCCGGCACCAAGAGAAGTTAACCTTGGTAGCGACATCGAAAAATTATGCCAGTCGCCAGTAACCAACTTGATTGGAAAAACGAACTTGAAGCAACTGACTGCCGTACTGAAACATGCAACGGTGGTATTGGCACCTGATACTGGCCCAGCCCACTTGGCAACTACGCAGTCAACGCCTGTAATCGGCTTGTACGCACACAGCGACCCTCGTAGAACAGGACCTTACAACGATCTCGATATCGTAGTGAGTGTTTATCAACAGCACGTAGAAGCACAACAAGGTAAACCAGTCGCAGACCTTCCATGGGGAACCCGTGCTAAAGGCGATGACCTGATGAAAGACATCACACTCGATATGGTAAAGCAGCAACTCGATAAGGCCTTAAACTCTAGTAAAGCACCGAATTCGAACACTACATTAAGCAAGGACAGCTAAAATGAGCACACACGTTATTTATCCAGGAACTTTTGATCCGGTGACCAATGGCCACCTTGATATCATTGTTCGTGCCGCTAGCATGTTTGACCATATCACTGTTGGAGTAGCAGCGAGCCCAAGTAAAAAAACCATGTTTGAGTTAGATGAACGTGTAGAGTTGTTACGTGATGCGGTGTCTCACTTACCTAACGTATCTGTAGAGGGATTCTCAGGGTTACTAGTCGACTTTGCTAAACAGCAGCAAGCAAACGTATTAGTACGTGGTCTAAGAACAACCATGGACTTTGAGTACGAGTTTGGTCTCACTAGCATGTATCGTAAGCTCCTACCTGGCCTTGAAAGCGTATTTCTGACCCCTTCAGAAGAGTATGCTTTCCTCTCTTCAACCATTGTTCGTGAAGTCGCTATACACGGAGGGGATATTAGCCAGTTTGTACCACAAAAGGTGGCAGCCGAGATAAAGCTGAAGACTGCCAAGTAATTCTCTTTACCTACACCGAAAAAAATAGCGCTCATTGAGCGCTATTTTTATAAGAGAAACTAACTCTTATAGTGAGTAGTAAGCTTTATACCAATCCGCAAAAGCTTTTGCGCCTTCTTGGATCTTCACTTGAGGCTTGTAGCCAACCGCTTCAAACAAATCTTCCGTATCAGCGTAAGTCGCGTACACATCACCTGGTTGCATTGGCATGAAGTTCTTTTTCGCTTCAATACCTAAAGCACCTTCTAATGCTTCGATGTAGTCCATTAATTTAACCGGGCTGCCGTGACCGATGTTAAACACGCGATACGGAGCAGAACTGGTTGCTGGTGACCCTTGTTCAACGGTCCAATCTGGTTGCTTGGCTGGAATACGATCTTGAACACGAATAATACCTTCAACAATATCATCGATATAAGTGAAGTCACGCATCATGTCGCCGTTGTTATAAATGTCGATTTCTTTGCCCGCTACGATTAGATTCGCAAACTTGAACATCGCCATATCAGGGCGACTCCAAGGGCCGTAAACCGTAAAGAAGCGAAGACCTGTCGTTGGTACGTCGTATAAATGAGAATAGGTATGCGCCATCAACTCATTCGACTTCTTAGTCGCGGCGTACAGTGAAATCGGGTGATCAACACTGTCTGCTGTATGGAATGGCATTTTTTGATTCAAGCCATAAACGGAACTCGATGAAGCATAAACGAGGTGTTCAACCTTATTATGGCGACAGCCTTCAAGAATAGCTAAGTGACCGACAAGGTTGCTATCGGCATACGCCATTGGGTTATCAATTGAGTAACGAACGCCAGCTTGCGCTGCTAAATGAATCACACGGTCAAATTTTTGCTCAGCAAACAGCTTCGCCATGCCCTCTCTATCAGCAAGATCCAGCTCAATAAAGGTCAGGTTTTCATGTTCGATACGTTTAAGGCGGTCATGCTTTAAAGAGACTTCGTAGTAGTCATTCAAGTTATCAATACCGACAACCTCATGGCCTGCTGCGCATAGTCGCTCTGACACTGCAGATCCGATAAAACCGGCAACGCCAGTTACTAAATATTTCATTCTACTATTCTCAATTCATATCATTAATGTAATTGTAGCGACTAGCACTTATATCTACTAGCAGTAAAAAGTGAACGCGCGTTCAGTTTTTTTATACTTGGCACTCTTCGCAAAAAAACGTATTTCTTTGCCCTATTTTCAATTCTTGAATCAGAGCTTCACAGCTTGGACACTTTTCACCCGCTTTCCCATACACTTGCAGCTCTTGGGCGAAATACCCCGGCTTGCCATCTGCTTGTGCGAAATCTTTTAGCGTAGTACCGCCTTGTTTAATGGCGGTGGCGAGCACTTGTTTGATCTCTTTGGTCAACAAGACCCACTCTTGTTTTGTCACTTTGCTTGCAGGGCGCAAAGGGCTAATACGTGAAGCAAATAGCGCTTCATTGGCATAGATATTACCCACACCAACCACTACTTTGTTGTCCATGATGAACTGCTTGACTGCGACTTTACGCTTTTCTGCTTTCTCAGCGATGTAATCAGCGTTAAAGTCGTCCGTTAACGGCTCAGGACCAGAACCAAGCAACACAGAGTGGACTTCATCAGGCGCCGACCACAACCAAGCGCCAAAGCGGCGAGGGTCGTTGTAGCGCAATACTTTGCCATTGGTGAGCTTAAGATCCACGTGATCGTGCTTGGCTGCTGGAAAGTCAGCGTCTAATACGCGTAGTGAGCCAGACATACCAAGGTGAACAATGGCAGTGCCAGTATCCGTTTCAATCAATAGGTACTTTGCACGACGCGAGATAGAGCGAATCACCTGCCCTTCTAATGCTTTTAACTCTTGTGGGATATCCCAACGCAGCTTGGGCGTGCGAAAAGTAAGAGTTTTAATGGTCTCACCGACTAAATGAGGCGAGATCCCCATTCTGCTTACTTCGACTTCGGGTAATTCAGGCATAGTTAGTCGTCCGATTTAGAGGAGTGGTTAGCGTTAAAGCTTGGAAACAGGTAGCTCTCTTCAATAGACACCGCCAACCACTGATCATTCCAGTTTTTTAACAACCAGAACTTAGGCAATTGATAATAGGTAATACGCTGGGGCTCTTCTTGGTCTTGATACCATACTTCGATGGTGTGTGGTGTATTTAACCGAGGCGTAAGGTCTGTGTAGGTCTGTGAGTCGACTTCCGTGCCCACAAGCTCTTTCCAACGTTGTGACAGCTCTTGTGCATTGGTGGCTTGAGGAAAGTCAGTATCTTCGAACTGGTAAACCCATTGATTATCTTGTTGAATGACAGACCACTTAGCAAAGTGTAACGCTTGAAGCTTTGCTGTTGGGTTCAGGAGATAAGGATAAGGGCTATCAACCTGCGGTTCAGGCTCGATAAGGTACGCTTTGATCAATGTTGGAAGGTTTAACACGCCAATAAAAGCGATCACACTGAACATGAGTATGTTGTTCCACCGGCGTCCACGATATCTCATCTGATTCTGCTCATCTAACCTATTGAACATTCAGTATATCGTGAAAGTGGCAATACTTTCTATGTTGTACAGATTTCTATCTATCAGAGGCTATATCAAGCAAGAATAATTGAGTTCCTCAAATTGTAGATATAAAAAAACCCAGCGATTAAACTGGGTTTTTCAATTCTTTCTTCTACTGAAGAAGAGCAAAAAAAGCATCAATTACTTGATTTTAGCTTCTTTGTACATAACGTGTTGGCGAACTACTGGATCAAACTTTTTGATCTCAAATTTGCCTGGCATGTTACGCTTGTTCTTATCAGTTGTGTAGAAGTGACCAGTACCTGCAGAAGATACTAGACGAATTTTCTCACGAATGCCTTTAGCCATTGCTTAATTCCTCTTAAACGTTTTCGCCACGTGCACGGATATCAACAAGAACAGCATCGATGCCTTTCTTATCAATGATACGCATGCCTTTAGCAGTTAGACGTAGTTTAACAAAACGTTTTTCGCTCTCTACCCAGAAACGATGAGTTTGTAGGTTCGGCAGAAAACGGCGCTTAGTAGCATTGCGTGCGTGTGAACGGTTGTTACCCGTTACTGGACGCTTACCAGTTACTTGGCATACTCGGGACATGAATGTCTTCTCCAATCGTTTCAGCTCGATATCAACCTTGGTGGCCGAACCTCTCTATCAATTAAAATAGAAGGTAAAAACCGTTATGGAAAATCCATACAAGGCTATCAAAGGTCGCGCATTATACTAACTTGACACGCATTGCTCAAGACCCGAACAGATCCTTTTTACGGATTTCGTGATCTTTTTTTGTGCAGCGCAGCTTGCTTGAGTAATCAGAGCTGATTTTAGGTCTAAAAATGTGGCCGGAATAATAGCAGATTTAACGCAACTAACAACCTAAAATGTGATTCAAATCCATCCACGCTCTGCAAAAGAGACAACTTCGCCATCTCCAACGACAAAATGGTCGAGAACTCGGATGTCCACCAGCGCTAATGCGTCGGTCAATCGGCGTGTAATCCTCCTATCCGCTTGGCTGGGCTCCGCGACACCCGAAGGATGGTTATGAGCCAAGATTAATGCCGCCGCATTGTGATGAAGTGCCCGTTTAACCACTTCCCGTGGGTAAACCGATGCGGCATCGATGGTTCCTTCAAACATAACTTCGTCTTTGATTACCCTATTTTGGTTATCGAGGAACAATATATAGAAGGCTTCTCGCTGGCGATCACGCAACATGCTCGAAAGATAAAGCTTAGTATGACTAGGGCTAGTGAGTGCATCTCCGCGAGATAACGTCTCTGCTAGATAGCGCTGTGTCATCTCTAACACAGCCTGTAATTGAACATACTTGGCCTGCCCCATCCCTTTATGGGCACAAAATTCTTCCTGCGTTGCTGAAAAAAGATGACGGAGCGAGCCAAAGTCTTTGATCAACTTGTCAGCAAGTTCCAACACGTTCATTCCTTGTGTCCCTGTTCGCAGAAATATCGCGAGCAATTCCGCATCACTCAAAGAATCAGGCCCTCGACTCAATAACTTTTCTCTCGGCATCGATTCGGCAGGTATTTTATCTATTGGCATATAAAGACAATCATTGGTCATGAACACAACCCATCACCTTAATGAGATCGTAATCAGAGATCCTTCGATAGAGATCAAAGGAAATGAGTCACTAGCAAAACCGTGTAATTGATAAGTTTGATAACACCAACTTGATGAGCGTCAAATCTGTTCTAATTCTGCTTCTAGGCACTAATCCTTTGTTCTGATATCGTAAGTCCCAGAGAAATTAAGGAACAGAATCATGCAAACATTGGTTAATCAACTGGATAACGCTGACCTACAAGGCCTAGCTGGGAAAAAAATCCTACTTGGCATTAGTGGTGGTATCGCTGCGTATAAATGTGCCGAACTGACTCGACGCTTAATTGAGCGTGGAGCACAAGTACAAGTCGTGATGACAAATGCAGCCAAGGAGTTCATCACTCCTCTCACCATGCAAGCAGTCTCTGGAAGGCCAGTGTCTGATAGTTTGCTTGATCCTGCTGCTGAGGCTTCCATGGGGCACATCGAGCTCGCAAAGTGGGCTGACTTGGTATTACTAGCGCCAGCAACCGCTGATCTGATTGCGCGCATGACAGCTGGCATGGGTAACGACCTACTGACCACTTTGGTTCTAGCAACCGATGCGCCAGTTGCGGTATCTCCGGCAATGAACCAACAGATGTACAGCCACCCTGCCACTCAAGAGAACATCGCAACACTAAAACGTCGTGGTTGTGAGATTTGGGGACCGGCGGCTGGCGAACAAGCGTGTGGTGATGTGGGAATGGGTCGCATGCTAGAGCCTATGCAGCTCGTGCACCGCTGTGAAGACTTCTTCCAACCTAAACCTCTTGCTGGTCGCTCTGTGTTAATCACGGCGGGTCCAACTCGTGAAGCCATTGACCCTGTGCGTTACATTACCAACCACAGCTCGGGCAAGATGGGCTATGCTCTGGCTGAAGCAGCCGCGAAACAAGGCGCAACAGTGACTCTAATCAGCGGCCCTGTTTCATTAGCAACGCCAAATAAAGTTAATCGTATTGATGTCGACAGCGCACAACAGATGTTTGATGCCGTTACTGCTAACGCTTCTCAACACGATATTTTCATCAGCTGCGCCGCAGTTGCCGATTACCGCCCTGAGACCATTGCAGACCAAAAGCTTAAAAAGGTCGACGGTAAAGACGACATGACCATTCAAATGGTTAAAAACCCAGATATTGTCGCTTCTGTCGCTTCAATGACCGAAGGTCGCCCATTTACTGTCGGCTTCGCAGCAGAAACTCAAGATGTTGAGAAGTACGCACGCGGTAAACTGGAAAGAAAGAACCTCGATATGATCTGCGCCAACGACGTCTCAGTTGAAGGACAAGGCTTCAATAGCAGTAGCAATGAGCTGCACCTTTATTGGAAAGGCGGCGATAAATCTCTGCCACTGGAAAGCAAAGACACACTTGGTTTCCAGATCCTCGATCAGATCCAACAGCTTATTAATGTATAAACGCACAAATTTGCTCTGATAATCTGCTGACACCTCTCGATTCTGTTGACCTAGGGCTTACAAAACTAGGAAACAGAATTGAATGGTGTTTATAATCCTTCTTCACTCAATCCTCATCTTTAGGAAAGGAAGTAAATAGATGGCTGGTACTCGAAAATCAAACCGTCGTGAAGAAATCCTACAAGCTCTCGCACAAATGTTGGAATCGACCGAAGGTGCTTCTCGTATCACAACGGTAAAGTTGGCCAAGCAAGTGGGTGTTTCTGAAGCTGCGTTATACCGCCACTTCCCAAGCAAAGCCCGCATGTTTGAAGGCCTGATCGAGTTCATTGAAGAAGCGTTGATGTCTCGAATCAACCGTATTCTGGATGAAGAGAAAGACACGCTAGAGCGCATACGCCTAGTACTACAACTTATCTTAGTTTTCTCAGAACGTAACCCAGGCCTGACTCGAATTTTATCTGGTCATGCTCTAATGTTTGAAAATGAACGCCTGCGTGATCGCATCAACCAACTTTTCGAACGCATTGAGACGCAACTTCGCCAGATCCTGCGTGAAAGAAAGCTTCGTGAAGGGAAATCATTCCCGGTTGATGAGAAAATCTTAGCCGCTCAACTGCTCGGTCAAGTTGAAGGCAGCTTGAATCGATTTGTTCGCTCAGACTTCAAATATCAACCAACAGAAAACTTTGATGCTTATTGGGCACTGCTAAGCGCTCAGATTAAGTAGCAATCAAATTAAGTGGCAATCAAATCTTAAGTGATGGTTATGACGACGAAAACTTCTTCAGCAAACGGCACAGCACAACACGTGATTACTAAGCCGCCTTTTACTCTAGCTCTACTTCACCCTAAATATTGGGGTGTATGGTTTGGTTTTGGGTTATTGGCGCTTATTGTTAACGTTCTCCCTTATCGCCTCTTACTGCTGTTAGGCCGATCGTTAGGCTCTTTGGGTGCTCGCTATGGTAAAAAGCGCGTCGCGGTAGCAACACGTAACTTGGAGCTCGCCTTCCCAGACAAGCCAGCAGATGAAGTCGCGGCAATGGTCAGTGAGAACTTTAAGAACACAGGTATGGCACTCATCGAAACCGGCATTACCTGGTTTTGGCCGACGTGGCGCTTCAAGCGAATCTTAGTAGATAAAGACACTCAAATGCTGCGTACACATAAAGCTAACGGCAAAGGTGTTCTGCTGTGTTGTGTGCATGCCTTGAACCTAGAGATCACTGCGCGAGCAATGGCTGTTCTCGGTATTTCAGGTTTAGGTGTTTATCGCCCGCACAACAATCCGGCTTATGAATTCATTCAATACCGTGGTCGTACTCAAAACGGCAACCGCCTGATTCACCGTAAAGACGTGAAGCGTATGATTCGAATCCTGCGTCAGGGTGAGATCCTTTTCTACCTTCCGGATCATGATTACGGCCGTAACAAAGCAGTGTTTGTGCCTTTCTTCGCGGTAGAAGATGCATGTACTACAACAGGCACTAGTATTCTGGCTTATACGAGCCGATGCGCACTTGTTCCGGGTTCTGGTTTTAGAAATGCCGATGGCAAGTATGAGATCATGGCCGATGAATCGATCGAAGATGACTATCCACAGAAAGATGAGAAAGCGGCTGCCGCCTACATGAACCGCTACCTTGAGAAGATTATCTTAAGAGCACCAGAACAGTGGATGTGGCTGCACAAGCGCTTTAAGACCATGGAAGACCCAGAAGTGGAGCGCGGCATTCGTTATAAATAATGAATACTGAACCAAAAGAAAAGGTTCATCGCGGATTA